>CAXTUV010000298.1:0-4582 GCA_964247445.1 uncultured Acidobacteriaceae bacterium
CCTCCTGTGTGTCTTTTTTTTTATCGGCACTTTGCGGCATTTCATTCATAGCGGACGAGAAAAAAATCGAGCTCCGGATCACTTTTCCCGTTCTACACTTCTTCTGTAAGCCGGAATGGAGCGTTCCCGATGCTCAGCCTTCCCGTTGTTCTTACCGTCTCACTGCTCGCGCTTCTCGCCCTATGGCTTGTTCTCGCGATGCCGCGATCCACACAGCTAAGCGGGGGCTCGCTCCGCATACAAAGCCCTCTAAAAACATGGGAGTTTGCGCTAGCGGACATCGTCGAAGCTCCCCCGTATCGCATCGAACTGCTGCACACGATCCGCCTCTTCGCGGTGGGCTGGCCGCTACCGCCAGTGGGCATCTTGCGTGACCGCGAGGGCCGGTTTCGGGCGCTCGCGAGCAGCCGCACCCACCTTCACATGCTTCGCTTCCGTAACGGCCGCAGGCTTCTCGTGTCGCTCGCCGATGCCGAAGCCCTCAAGCCTGCTGCGCTCGAATCGTATCCTGCTTCATGACGGAGGCGATCACCTCCTGAATGCGCGTGTTGATCATGGTGCAGGGCAGAAGCATCGGCGCTTCAGTGCACTGCACGTAGAGCGCCTGCTCCTCCGGCTTGTAGTCCCAGCGCACGGTCACGCCGCTTTGCTTCACGGTGCCGGTATCGCCGGAGCCGGCGAGGTCGGGCAAACCCATCTGCGCCCCGCGCCTGAGAAACAACTCGAAGTGCGCACGCGAAACGTCCGGCACGCGTATCTGATCGCAACCCGCCATTATGACCCGCCTCCTTGGCTTACCTGCTGCCCGCTGTTTGCCGGCTTGCTCACTTTTGGGTAGTAGCCGCTCCGCGTCCGCACGTTGAGCTGCTTTTTCGCGTTCGCCGGGTTGCGCGCGAGCACACGCACCTGCCGGAAACCGCCCTCGGTTGGAGGTTTGGTGGAGTGGTACCCGAGCGTGTACTGCGAACGAATATCGCGCGCCACCTGCTGCGCGATCCCATCCACGTCATTCAACGACCGGGGGAAATACGCAATGCCGCCGGTTTCCTGCGCCATCAGCTGGAGCGCCCGCTTGGCCTGCCGGGCTTCATGACCGCTGCTTTCGTCCCCGAACAGCAGACCGATGCAGTACACAATCGGCCCTTGGAGGTCCTGGACGCGCCGGATAGTCTGCTCGAGCGTCAACCCGGAGGCATTATCCTCCCCGTCCGTGATGATCAAGATGACTTGCTTGGGCTTCTTCGCGCCTTTGCTTAATTCATCAGCCGAGGCGACCGTCGCGTCATACAGCGCCGTGCCGCCCTTCGAGTCGAAGTGCGCGAGGCCTTCCTGGAGCTTGGCGAGGTTACTCGTGAAGTCCTGATCGATAAACGCTTCGTCTGAAAAATTCACGACAAAGGCTTCATCCTGCGGGTTCGAAAGCTTCACCAGGTCGAGCGCCGCCGCGTTCACCGCCGAGCGCTTGGAACGCATGGACCCGGAGTTGTCGACGAGCAGCCCAATGGAAACCGGGGTGTCGGAATGCGTGAACGCCGCGACGGTTTGCGGGACGCCGTCCTCGAAGATGTGGAAGTCATCCTTAGTCAGGTCCTGCACCAAGCGCCCGCTGTCGTCGAGCACGGTCGCGTTCAGGATCACCTCAGACACATCCTGGCGGAGGGTAAAGCGTCCGCTCTCCTTATTGAGCTCTTGCGGCCCTTTGTTCGCATTGCTTTCATCCGTCAGCGCACCGGGCTTCACGCCGGCGTTGTCAGCCGCGTCGGGCGAAACCACCGGGTCGCGCTCCACATCGAGTGAGGGCTGGGTTTCCGCCGGGTACACCTGCGTTTGGGCAAACACAGCCGCAGGCGCGAGGAGCGCAAGCAGCAGGACGAGTTGGCTACTGAACAGGCGCATAGTACCCGGACCGGGCATGGACCGTAAGGGGCGGCAGCCCCGGAGGCGGATCCAGCTTCACCTTTACCTTACGCCAGCGGCCGTCGCGTTTGGCGTCGGTCGAGCGATAGCCGAGCACGTATTCATCGCGAATCTCGTTGCTGATCTTGGCCGCCACATCGGCCATATCGTTCAAGTCATTGACCCGGAAAAGCCGCCCACCGGTATCCTCGCACAGGTCGTTCAACAGCAGCGGACCCAGGCGTTCCTCAGTGGTCGGGGCGTACTCATCGAAGATGCCGAGGGCGTACATCTGCACGTCGGATTCGCGCACCAGCGAGCGCACCTCATTTTCAGTGTACCGCGACCGGTTGTCGCCGCCGTCCGAAACCAGCAGAAGCGCCTTCCGCGAGTATTTCGCGTCCTTCATCTTACTCACGCCGAAGTAGATAGCGTCGAGCAGAGCCGTCCGCTTGCCGGGTTTGATCAGCGACAAGCGCGCGTCCACGTCATCGATATTCGAAGTGAAGTCCTCGATCAGCTCCGGACGGTCGTTGAAGCCGATCACAAAAAACTCGTCCTCGGGATTCGCCGTTTTCAGAAACGCCTTCACCGACTGCCGCGACCGCACGAATTTGTTGGCCATGGAGCCGCTCAGGTCCAAGATGATGCCGAGCGAAACGGGCGCGTCCTCCGTGGCGAAGGTCTTGATCTGCTGGAGCTGGTCAGGGCCGGCGGTTGCTTTTTCGTAGACGAAGAAGTTGTTGCGTTCAAGGCCGGTGACCAGGCGATTTGAGGGATCGGTCACACTCAAAGGGATCAGCGTAAGGTCCACGTCCACGCGGATGCGCTCGTTCTTGCGGGCATTGAGGGCGGCGATGCCCTCCAGCGGTGGAGGCTCCTTATCGCCCGGCTTCGGCTCGTCGGCTGGGGGCGCGGCGGCAGGCGGCGGCGGCGTCACGTGCACCTGGTTTAAAGGATCGGTATTCTGCGCGAATGCGATGGGCAGCAAGCAAAGCCACGCCAGCAAACACATGCAACAGCTCAGCCGATGCAACCCGCGCACCTTGGGAACGCCATGCATCCCGCTTCTCCTGGACTCTTTTTACCCTGAATGCCATGCCATGCGCCAGCATCTGCCGATATTCACTATTAAACCCAGTCCGCGCCGCATTGTCTGTTCGGCGGCAGGAGGTAGGCGTGAAACGGCCACAATGCCGCAGCGACTAGGACGGCTTGCTCAACCCGCATCGCGGTCCAACGCCGGCAAGCATTCTCGATTGGCGGATTGGGCAGCCTCGCAGGTTGAGCAGTCGCGGCAGGGCAGTGCGGCCAACCTTGCCGCTTTGTTCTCCGGTTTCGGCGCTCGTCTACAATCAGACGGGGCGCAGCCTAGGCCTCGGAAGACCACCCATGGCCCGCATCTACCCATTCCGCGCCCTCCGTTACAACCCTTCGCTCGTTCGCGTGGAAGACTGCGTCACGCAGCCGTATGACAAGATCACCCCGTCGATGCAGCAGAGCTACTACGCCAGGAGCCCGTACAACCTGGTCCGCATTATCCTGGGGCTGCCGGAGCTGTTCGACGAGCCGGGCGTGAACGATGTGTACACCCGCGCGGCGCGCGACTTGCGGGAGTGGCGCAAAAGCGGCGTGCTGGCGCAGGAAGGCGAGCCATGCGTGTTCGCCTATGCGCAGCGGTTTGCCGTGCCGGGCGGGGCGCACCTTGCCGAGCGCCGGGGGCTGATTGCATTAGGCGCGGTGACGCCGTACTCCGACGGTGTGGTGTTCCGGCACGAGCAGACCCACACCAAAGCGCGCACCGACCGCATGAACCTGCTCAAAGCCACCCGCGCGCACTTCGGGCAGATCTTCATGCTCTACTCCGATCCCGCGCACACGGTCGAGTCGCTTGTGTTTCGCGGCTCGGCTGTGCCGGAGATTGAAGTCACCGATGAGTTCGGCGTACTCCATCGTGTGTGGAAGGTGAATGACCCGGCGACGGTGAATATGGTGCAGGGCGCGCTCGCGGACAAAAAGCTGATCATCGCCGACGGCCACCACCGATATGAGACCGCCCTCGCCTATGCCGAGGCGCACACGCCCGCGCACCCCCGGCGCACGGGGCCGGGTCAGCCGCCCTACCCGGAAGCCGCCGTGATGATGACGCTTGTGAACATGGACTCGCCGGGGCTGCACATCCTGCCCACGCATCGGGTGGTGGGCGGGCTGCCCGCCGCCAAGGTAGACGAGCTGCTGGCAGGCGCGATGACGGTGTTTTCGCGTGTAAGTGCGCTCGATATCGACATTAAGAACATCGAAGGCCTCCTTGCGGAGCTTGCAAAGGCGACGGCCCAAGCGGGCGCGGGTGCGACCACCATGCTGGCCGTCACCGGTAAGGGAGCGCTCGTGCTGACTTTGGACGGCAAGGACCGCGAGAACCGGCTCCCCGGCGTCGCGGAGCGACAGCGCCAGCTTGACATGGTTGTCCTCCATAAAGGGGTGTTCGCCCGTGTGCTGGGCATCAGTGAGGAGCAGGTCCGCGCCGGGGAGCATGTTTCCTACCAGCGCGATGCGGGCGAAGCGGTCGGGGCGGTGCTGCGGGGTGAAGCGCAGATCGCCTTCCTGGTCAACCCGGTCACGCTCGCCCAGCTGCGCGAGAATACCTTCGCCGGCGAGGTGCTGCCGCAAAAGTCGGCCGATTTCT
>CAXTUV010000299.1:0-3339 GCA_964247445.1 uncultured Acidobacteriaceae bacterium
CTTTCGCGACCTGGGACGCCCAGACGTGCTCGGTCGGCGTAAAACGGACGTCAGTGACGCTGGCGCCCGCCGAAGTCTCAGCTTGGAAAATGGCCCGTTTCCGATACAGTCCGAAAACAGCCAGTGGGGCGCTTTGAGGGTGGGCCGCCCAACCCTGTCCGGCGGTCGGCTCCCAATGACAGCCGCATTCATACGAAAACCATCCCGCGGCCCAGAGTCCGTCCATGCGGGCTTGCTCTAGGCGGGTAAACAGGCCCGGCAGTTCGTCCGGGCAGTAGGCGGTAAGGATCTCGGCCGGGTCGGTGAAAAACAGCGAAAAACTTTGTGCGGCTTCGAGTAGGACGGAGCCCGGAATCGTAGCGGCGAGCTCGCGATACTGTTCGGAAGTCATGCGAAAGGTGAGCCGCACACCTGGTGCGGCTCTTCAGATTGTTGCAAAAGGGGCAACTAACTCCGTGGTCCTGTTTACAACGGGTTCAGCTTATCGATGCCCTTTTTACCCTTGTGTTTGCTGGAACTTTCATCGCTGCTGTTGAACGCCGGCTTAGGGTGCTTTTTGCTCGGCTTGCCGTTCGTTGTGCCGGTGGTGACCTGCGGCTTCACGGCTCCGGATTTGACATCGTTGATCTGATCCGGTGCCGCCGCAGGTTTGTCGATTGGCGGCAAGGGCGCGGGTGCGCTGGAGCCGCCTACCGGAGCACTCAACCCATACACCCGGTCCGGGTTCGGCTCGCCAGCTGCATTGCCTGCCGGTACCGCGCCGGCGTTGCGGTCTACCGGCGTTGAGCCTGTGGCAGTTCCACTGGGCGGCGTCGGCGTGAGGTTACGGTTCGATTCAGGTGTCCCGCTTGCGCCGGGTGACGCAGTGAAGCCATTTGTCGGCGGCGTGTCGGTGCTGGACGGTACGGCGTCACTTGGGCCCGGCGCTGGGGCGTTCGCGGGCGCGCCGACAATTTCAACACCGACTCGGTTTCCGCCGCCGGAGCTGTCTGGAACGTTTTCAACAGAAAGCGGTGCCGCGACCTGGCTGGCATCGGTCGGTGCTCCAGGACTCGCGTCAGCGGCTTCGACCGGAGCCGGAGCAGGTCCGAGCGGAGAGGGAGGCGGAATCGGTTTGTCCGCCATGGCCAGCTTGAAATCCTCTTCCGTTCGTGCAGCCACCGCGGGCGCGAGAACCGGCGGCGCATCGGCCATGGTAGGCTCACCGACGCGCACGCTGCTCACGGTTGAAGGGCCATGACTGGCAAGCGCCAGAACGCGGTCCTTGAGCTTCACCTGGGCTCGGCTGCCTTCCTCGGCTTCGCTTTCCGCCATCTCCGCCGCGTTCGGCTCCGGCACCGGCCGGTTCGCGGCCAGCAGGCGGTCTTTTGCTTCCTCGACGTGCGGCGCGAGAGGGTAGCGCGTTACCACGCGGGACCAGGCTTGCGCGGCGCGGTCCATGTAGGCCTTCTGTAGTTCCTCTCGAGCCTTGGGCGGAATCTTGAATGTCGCGACCACACCCGCCTCTTGCGCGTAGGCGTCACCGATGCCGATCAGCGTCATATCCGATTGCGAGAACAGGGGATAGTTGTCAGCCACGGTTTGGAGCCGCGCAATTGAAGCTGCCCAGTTCTCGTGCCCTAAATAAAACTCCCCAATCTCAAACTGCCGCTGGGCCAAAACCTCCTGCACCTCGCGCAGGCGCTGCTTGGCGCGCGGCACCAGTGTCGAGTCCGGAAACTGCTGCATCATGCGCCGGTATTCTTCCTCGGCGTGCTCGGCGTTTTGCGGGTCACGGTCGGGCTTATCCATCTCGGCGTAGTAAATATCGCCGACCTTCATCTGCGCCTCCGCTGCCTCTGGGGTATTCGGGAAGAAGGTGATGAAGTCCTTGTACTCCTGCTCCGCCTGCGCGGTCGCCGCCGCGCCGCCTTCCTTGAACCAGGTATCGCCCACGGCGAGCTTGGCCCGCATGGAGAACTCAGACTCAGGGTAGGTATTCAGCAGAGTTTGCAAGTCAAGACGAGCAACATCGTACTTGCCCTTCTTAAGCGCAAGCTCAGCCTTGTCGAACAACTCCTTGTCGGGCTGCTTGGAGTCCACGTTGCCGAGCGGATTCGCGCTCAGGTCGACGTTCTTCTTATTCTTCTTGGTTTTCGCGGCCTGCCCGGCCGGAGCGAAAGCTAAGCAAAGCCCGAGTACTGCCACGAACGGCGCGCTGCGCTGAAAGTACCGCATCCTGATGACTCCTACAGTCCGTTTCCAGCAATCGTCCGGGCCGGAAGGTTTGAGGAAACGTCCCCGTGTAATGATGCTACGCGGGCCGACCCGCTTTTGTCCTGCTCAGGCAACCATTTCGCGCGAACTGCTGCTTGCCTGCCGCGCCGATTCGAGCAGGGCACGGCCTTTCCGTTCGGCTTCGCCGCCGTCGAATACAGCGGAGCCGGCAACAAGAACCTCCGCGCCCGCTTCCACAACGCGCGCTACGGTCCCTTCCGCGACGCCGCCGTCTACTTCCAGCAGAAAATCCAGGCGCATCTCGTCACGCATGCGCCGGAGCGCATTGAGCTTTTGGAGCGAGTAGGGGATGAATGTTTGGCCGCCGAAGCCGGGATTCACACTCATTACGAGCACATGGTGCACCATGGGCAGCACGGGTACGAGCAGCTCGACCGGGGTCGCCGGGTTGATGACGACGCCCGGCTCCATGCCATGCTCGCGAATCAGCGACAATGTGCGGTGCAGGTGGCGGCAAGCCTCATAGTGCACACCGATCCAGTTCGCCCCGGCCTCGGCGAACGCGGGGATAAAGTCATCCGGGTTGTCAATCATCAGGTGACAATCGAGCGGCAGGTCGGTGTGCTTGCGCAGCGATTTCACCACCGGCGGACCGAGCGTGATATTCGGGACGAAATGCCCGTCCATCACGTCCACATGGATGACTGTGCCGCCGCCCCGCTCGGCCGCGGCCACTTCCTCGGCCAGCCGCGCGAAGTCGGACGAGAGAATAGACGGCGCAAGCTGGACAGGGAACGCGGTCATGGTGCGCTCAGTTTACCAGCGCGAGCCCGGAGGCCCGCTGTTTACTCTCCTATCGGCAGTTCCGGGATTTTTGTTCAGGGTTCGGCTGAACTTTTTCTACATGCGCTCTGCGAGAATGGAATCCGTGCCGTCCCGTGTTCTGCTTGCTCTCCTGCTCTTCACCACCGGCTGCGGTTACCATGCCGCAGGCAACGCCGCTCATCTGCCCGCGTCTGTCCGGCTTATTGACGTCCCCGTTTTCAAAAATCACACGCAGGCGTATCGCATCGAACTCACAATGACGGAAGCGGTGCTGAAGGAGTTCGCGGCGCGCACCGC
>CAXTUV010000299.1:3349-3843 GCA_964247445.1 uncultured Acidobacteriaceae bacterium
AGGAAGACGCGAGCGGGGCCGACGCCGTGCTCCACGGCGACATCATGGGATTGTCCGTGTACCCGCTGACCTATGACCCGACCACGAACCAGTCTTCGAGCTACGTGATCACGGTGACGGCGCGGGTCCGGCTTGACGACCGCGACGGGCGGGCGCTGTACACCAACAACAACTACGTGTTTCGCCAGCAGTACCAGTCAACCTCCGCCCTCGTTTCCTTCATTCAGGAGGACCCAGCAGCCGTCCAGCGGCTGTCGCGCGATTTCGCCGAGAACCTAGTCGCGGACATCACGGAGAGTTTTTAGGCCGTGGGCGCGGGTTTTGCATCGGTCGACCGCTTTCTCCAAGAGGTGCGCTCCGGCAAGCTGCGGCCCGGCTATGTGCTGGTCGGGGATGAAGGCTTTCACCTCCGGCGCTGCCGCGAGGCTGTGACCGCGCAGTGCGTTCCGCGGGAGCTGCGGGAGTTCTGCCTCTACGATCTGGATTTGGCAGAA
>CAXTUV010000299.1:3853-4561 GCA_964247445.1 uncultured Acidobacteriaceae bacterium
CTCGCTGATGGCTCCCTTTCAGCTGTTCTTCTTGCACGGGCTGAAAACTCTATATAGCCGGGGCGCGAAAAAGGAGGAGTTCGCGGCTATCGATGCCTATTTCCGCGACCCTAACCCGCAGGCGCTGCTTGTTTTTCTCGCCGACCATATCCGCATTCCCGCTGACCCGCGCCGCATGGATGCCGAGGACAAGACTCGCTACGAGCGCATCCGCGAGACGCTGGGCGAGTGGTGCGGCACTGTCGAGCTTGCCCGGGCGGACGAAGAGGATGTGGAGCGCTGGCTTGCCGGCCAAGCGAAAGAGGCAGGCAAGCCGCTTGAGCCCGCGGCCGCCCGTGAGCTTGCCGACGCACTGGCGGCCGACCTGCTGGCGGTCGCGAATGCCTGGGAGCAGCTGCTCCTGTACACGCGCGGCTGCGAGGAAATCACGCTGGCCGACGTGGAGTTGCTTGTTCCCGGGGCGAAGCAGCGTTCCCTCTACGAGTTGACCGACGCAATTTCGCGCCGGGACCGGCCGCGTGCGCTTGCCCTGCTGGCGGGCCTTCTAAATGCGAGCGACGCGGGCGAGGACGCGGCGATCAGCCACCTATATATGCTGGCGCGGACGTTTCGGCAGATGCTGGTGGTGCTTGAGAAAAACATCCGCGACGGGCGGAGCATCTGGTCGGCGCTGTGGCCCGGCTTTCGACTGCCCGCGTTCGCCGCGGA
>CAXTUV010000300.1:0-4542 GCA_964247445.1 uncultured Acidobacteriaceae bacterium
GATGTAGTCGCCTCAGGCTTAGGGCTAAAGCGGCCTAAGTTCCATCGCGAAACAGGGTTCCCCGGCTGCCTCCACCAAGCGCGGCGACAAACGCCTTCAAAATGACCTCGGAAGAAAGCAGCCCTCTCAGCTCTTGCTTCTGCTCCGGAGAAAAATCCAGGATGTGTATCGTGCCCGATGCAAGGAAACGCGGGCACGACGGTCTGGGTGGCTACTGGGTGCAGGACGGCGCAGGCACGGTTGAACCGCGGCTGCTCAAAGCAGTATCGGCTCGCGGGCAACGCGAGCACGACTCGGAAGCGCTCCGCTTGACCGAGTGGCTGGACGAAGCCGTTTTTTTAGAGGTTCTGGGCAAGCAGTCCTGAGCGCTCGCGCTTGCCGCGCCGCTCGGGCAAGGACCTCAGTGCCGTCCGTCGACGTCGGAGACAATCGCTATTCCAGAAACACGGCCCGCTACAGAGTGTAAATCGCACGAGCTGGGCGAAGCGGCAGGTATTCTAGAAGAAATTGACCTGTCGCGAGGAGAACGAAACATCACTCGAACATGGCGATTGAGAGAACCTGGTAAGGGTCGGCTTCTCGACAACGGTAAGGCCGACTTAAATATGGTGGGTTTGTATAGGAGAGGCATTGGCAAATCGAATCGAAGACTATGCAATGATTGGCGATTGCAAAACCGCGGCTCTTGTGGGGATCAATGGCTCCATTGACTGGATGTGTTTGCCTCGATTCGATTCCGACGCTTGCTTCAGTTCTATTTTGAACGACGAACAAAATAGTTCTTGGTGCATTGCACCCCTCACCCCGAAGAGGGTGTCGAGGAGTTACCTTGATGGCGGCCTGATTCTGCAAACACGTTTTGAAGTTGAGGGCGGCGAGGCGGAGATCATCGACTTCATGCCCATGAAGCAGGAAACCAGCCATGTTATACGCTTAGTACGGGGCCTTCAAGGTAGGGTGCATCTGCGATGCACGCTTCTTGTGCGGTTCAACTACGGCCTTACAATTCCATGGCTCAACCGGCAAGACGATCAAACATTAATGATTGTCGCCGGTCCCGATGCTTTAGTGCTTCGAACGCCCATTCTACTTGATGCAAGCCACGGTATCGCGCGAGCGGACTTCCAGGTCGCGGCAGGAGAAACTATTCCGTTCGTTTTAAGCCACGGACTATCTCATTTTGCGATTCCCGCGCCTTTGGATCCCGAAAAAGAATTTCTAAGCACGAAAGCATTCTGGGACGACTGGTCTGCGCGCTGCCGTAGCGCCGGGCGCTGGACACCGAGCGTAAAGCGCTCCATGGCCACACTGAAAGGACTAAGTCATCTGGATACAGGCGGGATCGTTGCGGCAATTACAACATCCTTGCCCGAAGCAATCGGGGGTGAACGCAACTGGGATTACCGATATTGCTGGTTGCGTGATGCCAGCCTGACATTGCTGGCATTTTTAAACGGCGGGTATGACAAGGAGGCGTCTTCCTGGGGAAACTGGTTGCTGCGCGCGATCGCAGGAAGCCCGTCACAAATTCAGATCATGTATGGGATTGCCGGAGAAAGAAGATTACAGGAGTGGGTTGTTCCTCAACTCGCAGGATATGAGAACTCCTCGCCTGTAAGAGTAGGAAATAACGCAGCATCACAGTCGCAAACTGATATCTACGGCGAGCTGTCGGAGGTTCTATCCATAGGATCGCAAGCAGGTTTGGAAAGACAGCCGCGAGGCACGGAAATCCGCCGCGACTTACTCGAGCACCTTGAAAGCACCTGGGAGCAGGCCGACCAAGGTATTTGGGAGATGCGCGGATCGGCGCAACACTTTACATATTCAAAAGTAGCGGCCTGGGTTGCTTTCGACAGGGCTGCTAATGATACGATAAGCGTGGAAACGGCAAAACGTGAATCCTATCGTAGCTTGGCGAACCGGATCCATGCCGATATCTGCAAGAATGCCGTTCATCCGGAACTTCATTGCTTTACCCAAGCCTACAGTTCCGATCAGATGGATGCCAGCTTACTGCTGATGGCGATGGTCGGCTTTCTTCCGCCGGAGGATGAACGGATTCTCAATACCGTAGCTGAAATTGAGAAACAACTACTTTGCGATGGGCGTGTAAAACGGTATGCGTCGGAAACAAGCGGAGACGGGCTTTCAGGTGGAGAAGGCATGTTTCTCGCGTGCAGCTTTTGGCTTGTTGACAATTACGTTCTACAGGGCCGTCTCCAGGAAGCCGAAGACATGTTTGACAAGCTTGTGCAGCTTGGGAACGATGTCGGCTTGTTCGCGGAAGAGTACGACGTGAAGACAAAATGCCAGTTGGGAAATTTCCCGCAGGCGTTCAGCCATGTTGGACTAATCAATTCCGCCTACGCGCTTGCGCGAGCAAAAGAAAATTTAAAATAACTATGGGTACAAGCCGGATGAGGCTACATTCCGGCTTTTGTGAGCATCCGTCATTTTTTCGGCTCCAATCGTACCAGGCATACCCCATCCCAGGTTGCTTTGCCGGCAGACTTGGGCGGTGTGCCGCTTAACGCGATCACGCCTGTGTTTTTGGGCTCCACACGGTAATGCACTTGGAGATAAGCCCGCACCAGCGTGGCCCTGTGCCGGGATTCAGTCAACAGCTCCGCCGGAGTGCCCTGCTGCGCATACCCTTCCACCAGGATCGGGTCGCTGTACAGGTCATGGAGTTGGCTTACCGCGTCGTCGATACGAACGCGTCCCGCGGCCGAAAGCTCCTCCACCCCACTTGGCCCCGGCTGGAACAGCCCGTCCGCCGGCAGCCATTGCCGGTCCTGCCCGAGCTTTTTCAGAATCTGCCCGCTCCGGTATTGCGCCACCGGCAAATTATTCAGGTTGTTGTAACCGCGGCTTTTGAAAAATCCCTTGAAAAAGAACTCGTGCTTTAATGCTTCCGTATCGTCGGCGAGATTGCCCGTAGCGACGTTGGTGTTGGAAAGCGTTTGCCGCAGATTGCTCCCTGCATCTTCTCCGTACTGGTCCTCGGCAAATGCTTTACTCAGCGTGCCGTTCAGGTGCTGCGAAGTCTGGTTCAGCTGGTTCGTTGCGTCCTGAGCATTCTGGATTGTCTGGTCCGTCTTCGCGACCAACTGGCGCTGCTGCACGTCGGTTAGGATGCCGTTCACCTGCGTGGACGCGCTTTTCAGCTGCCCGGTAGCATCCTTGGTGTTGGCGACCGCCATTCGTACATTGTTTGCTGTCTGCGGGTCCTCCAGCAGCAGACCCGCGGTGCCCTTGCCGTGCCGCACATCGGTGACAATGCCGTTCGCATTGTTCACGGTCGCGGTGACCGTATTCAACGCACCATCCAGGCGCTGCTGCACATCCTGTACTGTTCCGTTTACTTGCGTGATCGTCCCGCCTACCTGATTCAGGAGCCCCCCGGCTTGCTCCAGCAGCTTGCCGAGCTCGACCGGTTCCTTGCCCGCCAACGTTGTGCCTGGGGATGCTTCACGCGCTTGGACAGTCCCCGCGTGGATCTCCAGGAACTTATCCCCAACGACCCCCTCGGTTTCAACGGTGACCAACGAATCAGTGCGGACCAGGTTATGCAGGCTTTCATCTACCTGCAGCTCTAAACGGAACTTCTTAGCCGGGCTTGAAGGAATCTGAATTTTTTGTACCTGCCCGGCATCCGCGCCGTTGACCCGCACCTTCGCCCCTTTTCCAATCCCTTGGACATTTGCAAATTCCGTATAACAGTCCACGTGCTTTCGAAAAGCTTTATGCTGGTTTCCCAAAAGAAACAGCCCGGCCCCGAACAGCACCAATCCCACCGCGACAAAAATTCCGATCCACACAGACCGCGTCGGCATATCGCTACCCTTCCGAGGTGAACCGCTTCACCAGTTCGTTGTCGCTGTTGTCCAGCTCCTCAATCGTTCCGAACCCGATGAGCTTGCCCTTGTCCAGCACCGCCGTCTTGTCGGCAAGCTGACGCGCCCCATGTATGTCATGGGTCACGATCACCATCGTCGTATGCTGTTCGGTTTTCACCCGGAGAAGCAGGTCCGTGATCTCCTGCGCCGTTAGTCGGTCCAATCCGCTGTGCGGCTCATCCACCAGCAGGATCTGCGGCTCGAGCGCCAGTGCCCTTGCCAAGCCCGCCCGTTTTTGCATGCCGCCCGACAGTGTTGCCGGCATCTTGCGGCCGTCTTTCTCAAGCCCAACCTGCTTCAATGCTTTCTCTACCGATTGCTCAATTTGCTCGAGCGATTTCAGTTTCACCAGCCGGCGCAACGGCATGGCCAGGTTGTCGTGTAGGCTGAACGAGTCGAATAGCGCCGCGTTCTGGAACATATATCCCATATGCCGCCGCACCCCTGCCAGATCTTCCGGCTCAAGTGCGCTCATATCACGCTCCTGCACCATAACTTTGCCGCTGTCCGGCTTCAGCAGCCCGATCATCAGCTTCAAGAGAACACTCTTGCCCGTCCCGCTCCGCCCTAGAACGCACAGGGTTTCTCCCGATTTGATGTCAAAGCTCAGACGGTCCAAAACCGTGCGCCCGGAGAAGCC
>CAXTUV010000301.1:0-4539 GCA_964247445.1 uncultured Acidobacteriaceae bacterium
GCGATGTAGGGCGTGGAGCGGGGCGGCTCGCCGCCCCGCGATAACGCGAGGGAGTCGACTTAGTAAAACCCGAGCGCGTCGAAGCCACGTCCGCCGTTTGCCGCACGGAGCTCGCTCAGCTCCGCGATGCGGGAAACGTTGGTGATCCCGTCGAAGTTCGGGTCCGCCCGGTGCGTGTCTTGAACGGAAACAAGTCGGTCGACGCGCGGGAACGCGGTCGGGTTGAGCAGCGTGGCCCGCAGCACGCTCACCAGCGCCGTGGTCGCGCCCATGGCGAGCGCGAGCGTCAGGACGGCGGCAAAGGTAAACCCGGGCGAGCGGCGAAGCTGCCGGACGGCGTAGCGAAGATCGTAATAGAGCGTGCGCATGGGGCGGCTCTCCTTGGATACCCGTGGCTGTGCACGTGTGTGGCCACTTTCTCCCGAGCTAAACCGTTGATTCTTCGTTGCCGGGGTGTCCGGAAATGGACAGTGCGTCCGAAAATGGACGGTGTGGGCCTTCAACCGCTTTGTGCTCGTCGGCATCGAACCGCACAACGAACCCTTTTGAAATAACATCCGACAACCGGAGCAGGGCTTTCCCCTCAAGCACTCAGCTCACCTTCACGCCTGCGCGTGCGGGAAACCAAACATGGTTTGTTCCATCCTCGACGTGAGAGGCGGCTGTCCCGATGTCCGCACTGGTCACCGATCTACTTCCCGCCTTTGCCGCGCGCCCTGTCCCACCCGCGGGGCCGAGCTTTCCCCCGCTTGGGCCGAATGTGAAAGCACTCATGGTCTGGCCGCGCTTCCCGCCCTCGTTTTGGGGTTTCGAGGGTGTGCTGGAGATGATCCCCGAGCGCTCCATGATCCCGCCGCTCGGCTTGGTGACCGTGGCGGCGCTGTGCCCGTCGCACTGGCAAATCCGGCTCATCGACAAGTCCTGCCAGGAGCTTACCGACGATGACCTGCTGGGGGCCAATCTGGTGATGGTGAGCGCCATGCACGCGCAGCGGGTGGACTGCCTCCAAGTGCTGGCCCGCGCCCGCGCGCTAGGGAGGCGCACCTTTATCGGCGGCCCTTGGGCCAGCTCCGAGCCCGAGCTGCTGCTGACCAAAGCTGACCATGTCATGGCGGGCGAGGCCGAGGAAGTGATGGCCGGCATTTGCAAAGCGCTCGAAGAGGGCACGGCGCAGGCGCTCTACAAGGTGGTTGACAAGCCGGCGCTGACCGCGAGCCCTATCCCGCGCTTCGACCTGCTCGACTTGCGCAATTACACCTCCATGCCGGTGCAGTTTTCGCGCGGCTGCCCGTTCCAGTGCGAGTTTTGCGACATCATCACCATCTACGGGCGCAAGCCTCGGGCCAAAACGCCCACGCAGATGATCAGCGAGCTCGAAACCCTGCAAAAGCTGGGCTGGCGCAACGACGTGTTTATCGTCGATGACAACTTCATCGGCAACAGCAAGCTCGCCCTCCAGCTGACGCGCGAGCTCGCCGCATGGCAAAAGGGCAACAAGCTACCGGTGCCGTTTTACACCGAGGCGTCCATTGACCTGGCAGACCGCCCGGAGCTGCTTGCCTCCATGGTCGAGGCGAATTTTCTGTCGGTGTTTATCGGCATTGAGACCCCGTCCGAAGAAGCGCTGAAAGGCTCCTCGAAGTTCCAAAACTTGCGTGGCGACCTGGTGAGCAACATCAATAAAATCCGGTCCAGCGGGCTGTGGGTGCTGGCCGGGTTCATCGTCGGCTTCGACTCGGACGATGAAACGATCTTTGAGCGGCAGCGGCTGTTTATCGAGAAAACGGCGATCACCTGGGCGATGGCTGGAGTCTTGCTCGCGCCGCCCACCACCGCTCTGTTCGACCGCATGAAGCGCGAAGGCCGGCTGATCGAGGACAGCCAAGCGACCTCAAACTTCAGCCCGCCCAACTTTAAAACCAAGCTCGACCTGCGCGTGCTGCTCGGCGGCCTGAGCGGCTTGCTCCACGATCTGTACCAGCCGGACGCGTACTTCGGGCGCGCCTTCCGCTCGATTGACGAATGGCGGCCGCAAGCGACGCAGCGGCCGCCGGAGATGCCGCTTGTCTACAACTTGCGCGTGCTGTTCGCCTCCATGTGGTGCCAGGGCGTGCGCTCGACCTATCGACGCGCGTACTGGCGCTTTCTGCTGCTGATCGCGCGCAAATGGGCCGCGCAGCCCGCGAAGGTGTGGTTGGGCTTCATGGTCTTGCTCACCGCGCAGCACTTCGTGAATTACTCAAAGGAAGTCGCGGAGGAGCTCGACGAGCACTGCCGAGGCTTGGACCGCGAGGCCGCCGGCGCGCCGCCGACAAGCGCGCCGACCTTGGTGTCCGAGCCGGCCATGCACTTGGGTCACTGACCCCGGCCGTCGATTGAGCCTGGTCTCACTCCGAGCGGAGGGCGATAACCGGGTCGACAGAAGCCGCGCGCCGGGCAGGCAGGAGCGCGGCAAGGAACGAAGCCAGCAGCAGAAGCGCCGCCGCCGCAAGCAGCAGGAGCGGCTGGAATGGGCTGGTCTGGTAGAGCGTGTGGGCTAGCAGCCGGGCCGCCGCGTAGGCCAAGGGCAGCCCGAGCGCGAGACCTAGGCAAGCCTGCCGCAGAGCGCCTCGTAGGACCAGCGCAACGACCCCGCCCCGGCTCGCGCCCAAGGCCATGCGAAGGCCGATCTCGGAGGTGCGCCGGGCGACCCCGTAAGCGGTCACTCCGTATAGGCCGAGTGCGGCGAGGCCCAATGCGAGGAGGCCGAAGAGGCTGGTGAGGCGAGCGACAAGGTTCTCCGTGACAAATGAATAGCTGAACTCGTCGGAGTAAGTGCGCAGTGCAAGAATTGGAAGGTTAGGGTCGACTTGGTTCAGAGCGCGGCGGAGTTGGGTGCTTGCCGCCGCCGCATCGCCTCGGTAATGGACAATCAGGTTGGTTGCGAAATGCTTATAGCGTTCGGTGGCGATATCGTCGGCACTGTCGTAAGTAATTGCCTGGGTGATCGGGGTGAAATACATGGGCGGCACGGGTTCCGTAGGGCGGCGATATTTTGTATCCTCGGCGATGCCGACAATCGTGAACTCAGCAAAGTGCCGCCCATCCGGGCCGAAATGCGCGCCGATCACTTGCCTGTTCTTGAAATACTTTTCCGCGAAGGCCCTATTCACGACGGCGACATGGACGCTTGTCGCGGTATCTTGCGGACCGATCCCGCGACCTGTGAGTATCCGTGTCCCGATTGTCTGAAAATAACTTGCGCTTACGGCGCTGTAGCTTGCCGAGCCGCTCTGCGGCGGCAGGCCTGGAATGACTACTCCGCCATTGAAATTGTGTTCTGCCATCGGTCCATAGGTTGCGTACGCAAAGCTTTGTACGCTAGGTAACTGCCCGAGGGCGTCATCTAAACGTTGGTAAAACGTCGCAAGCTGGTCGTTGCGATAGCCTGCCCCGGGCAAATCAGGGAAAGCAATCAGTCGCTAATTCAGCTCAAAGCGATAGTCTTGGGACTGCAAGCGGTGCAGACTCTGAACCAGCAAACCCGCTGTGGACAGGATTGCGAGCGAGAGCGCGGCTTGCGCTACAACCAATATCCGCTGCGGGCGGGCGCTCGGGTCGCGGGTGCTCCTGTTTGCGCCGCGAGCGCTTCCATCGGGTTGGCACGGCTGCCCAGCCACGCAGGGGCGAAGCCGAAAAGAACGCCGGTTACAAGCGCGGTTGCGAGAGCGAACAGCAGAATAGGCGCGGAAGGAGCCGGGTCAATCGGCACGAACTCAGCGTAGCCGAACGCAAGCGCAAGCAGGGCGCGGCTGCCGAGGTTTGCAACCAAAAGTGCGGCAGCGCCTCCAGCGACGGCGAGCAGCAAAGCTTCCAAAAGCGTCTGCCGCAAAAGGCGCGAGCGCGGCGCTCCCAAGGCCGCTCGCACAGCAATCTCCTGCTTGCGGCTGACGCCCCGCACCACGAGCAAGTTCGCCAAGTTCGCGCAGGCGATGAGGAGCACAAACCCGGCAATCAGCTGCAGCTTCTTGAGCGCGTCGCCGTAGCCGTCGCTGAGCTCATTAATGCCGGTAGCGGCTGGAGCGAGTTCCGTGGTTTCCCTGGTGATCTCCTTGTCAGTCGTGATGCCGGGGATCGTGTCACGATTGGCTGCAAGCCATTGGTGCAGCTCGCCGATGATAGCCTGCTGCACCGCAGCGACCTTTCGAGGGTTGGATATTCGGGTGAGTACATCGAGCGACTGCGTAGCAGGCAGGCGCAGGAAAGGGTGCTCCGGCTCAAGAACGGGCTCTTGCGCCAGGGGCAGCCAGACGCCAACCGGATCGGTGGCGTTGCGCTCGCCCAGGAACGCGGGAGCTGCAATGCCAAGCACCGTGAAGGGATGGCCGGAAAGCAAGAGCGGGTGCCCAACCAGATACGGGTCAGCATTGAACTTCGTACGCCAGACTCGATAACTGAGCACAGCAGTGGGTATCGCGCCTTCGCGGTCATCGCCGGAATTAAGTAGACGACCCGCATAGGGCTTCACGCCGAGGACTTGAAAGTAGTTGCCGGAAGCAA
>CAXTUV010000302.1:0-4532 GCA_964247445.1 uncultured Acidobacteriaceae bacterium
GGGATCCTCTTTGTGCGAACAAGCCCGGTCCGTCGCGGCGCGCGGCAGGGCGAGAAGCTAGTATAGCGCAGCATAAAATGGGCCGGGTACGGGGCTGAAGCGTCCCGGACGCAGCTGCTCTTATTTGGAGCCACTTCCAGAGCGTCTCCACACAGAATTCTTCTTTCACCAAGGCGTGGATATTACACCTACCGCCCGTTCTCTGCCAAGACGCTTTGTGGCAAATCAGGCCGCTTTCCTGCCGAAACTTTCAAGCTTCACCATAGGCTGTGCAAGCTGTGGAGGAGCACAGAACAGCGTGGAAAACAAGACTGGAAGTGTGGGCCGGTTGTGCTAGCCTGGGTCTCACCTTAAACGATTCGTGGTTGCTGTAGGCATCCGCTCTCACACTGCGCCCGGTGTCACTCTCTTTCGTTTCCGAACCCGCTCGCCCTGCCTGAGCCGGCGCTCGCTCCACTTCCGGCGGGTGGGGACCTTCTCCGCTTGCGCGGGGCGGAGGAACTGAAAGGCAGGCGGGCAGTGGACGGAACAGCTGCCGGTAAGGACTTGCTGCCCATGAGCTTTTACCCCGTCGCGCCCTCCCCGCCTGCCGCACCCTTAAATCCTTGGGTCCGCATCCTGGGGGCGCTGCAGAAAAAGGTGAATCGGCAGGCCTATGAAACCTGGTTTAAACCCACGCTTTACAGCCATGCCGAGGGCAGTGTTTTGGTGGTGCGGGTGCCCACGACCAAGTTTGAGGGCATTGGCGACCGATACGCGGACCTGATCAGCGAAGCCATTGACACGCTGCGCCTTCCTTACGAGCGCGTGGAGTTTGTGCTCCCGGAGCGCGACGAGGAAGCGGTGAGCCTCGAAGCACGCGGGCTTGAAACGCGCATTCCGCCCGCGCCCGCGCATGGACGAGGCCGCAACGGTGCCGCGCAGGCCGCCGCTGCCCAGGGATACGCGCAGCTGCAAGGCACCGCCGCGCCGCAGCAGGGCCGGTTCGATTGGAACTCGGCCGCGCAGCTCAATCCGCGCTACACCTTTGACGCCTTTGTTGCGGGCGCGGGTAACCAGTTCGCGCGCGCCGCCGCCGCCGCGGTTGCCGAATCCCCGGCTCGGGCGTACAACCCGCTTTTCCTTTATGGCGGGGTCGGCATGGGCAAGACGCACCTCATGCAGGCCATCGGCCACGAGGTGAAGCGCCGCCGTCCGGAGGCGCTGATCTCATACGTATCGAGCGAAAAGTTCACCAACGAGATGATCAACTCGCTGCGTTACGACAAGATGACCAGCTTCCGTGACAAGTACCGTTCGGTCGATCTCCTACTCATCGACGACATCCAGTTCCTGTCGGGCAAGGAGCGGACCCAGGAAGAGTTCTTCCACACCTTCAACGCGCTCCACGAGAGCGGCAAGCAGATCGTGATCGCAAGCGACCGCCCGCCCAAGGATTTCGTTCGCAAGGACACGGCGGATATCGAGGATCGCTTGCGGTCGCGCTTCGAGTGGGGTTTGGTGGCCGACATTCAGCCCCCTGACCTGGAGACTCGGGTCGCGATCCTGCAAAAAAAAGCCGAGATCGAGGGCATCGGGCTGCCCAACGAGGTGGCGCTGTTTGTCGCGGCGAACGTGCGGACCAATGTCCGGGAGCTGGAAGGCTCGCTGACCCGGCTCTTCGCTTGGACACGCCTCCACGGAGTGGAGATGAGCCTCACCGTCGCGCAGCTGTGTCTCCGGCAGTTCATCGATACGCAAGTGCGCAAGATCACGATCGAGGCGATCCAGCGCGCGGTGGCCGAGCAGTTCGCCATGCGCGTGACCGAGCTTAAAGCCAAGGACAACTCGCGCAAGGTGGTGGTGCCGCGCCAGATCGCCATGTACCTGGCCAAGCACATGACCGAAGCCAGCCTGCCCGAGATCGGCCGGCAATTCGGCAACAAGCACCACACCACCGTGATGCACTCGATCGCGAAGATCGAGGAGCAAAAGCGGACGGACAAGGATTTGGACCGGACCCTGGCCGCGCTCCAGGATGCGTTGTCGCATTGAGCGTTCCGCTTCCCGCCCGAGCCTTGCACAGCCTTTCCCACCCTTGCTAAAGTGCTGCGATTGCTCATAAAAGCGAGGTGCCGTGCATTCCCCTTCTAAGTTCAGCCGCCGTGCCTTTCTGGCGGAAACCGGTAAGCTTGCCGCGCTGACGGCCGCGGCTCATCCCGCCCACGCCTTTGCATCTGCCCCGCAATTCCCGCAGGAGTTCGCCTGGGGTGCTTCGACCTCGGCTATGCAAGTGGAGGGCTTCCCTTACGAGGACGGCGGCGGTCGCTCGGTGTGGAGCGTGCTTGATAACCAGCCCGCGAAGGTTAAGGACGGCAGCAACATTCTGGTGACGGACGATACCTATCATCGCTGGTCCGGGGATATCCCGCTCATGCGCGCGATGGGGCTCAATGCTTACCGGCTTTCGATCGGCTGGCCGCGGGTGCTGCCTGAAGGGCGTGGACGGCCGAATGCGAAAGGGCTCGACTATTACGACCGGCTTCTCGATGGCTTGCTGAAGGCTGGGATCACACCCTGGGTCACGGTCTACCATTTCGACTACCCGGAGAGCTTGCAGAAGCAGGGCGGCTGGCTTCATCCGGACTCGCCCGCGTGGCTGGCCGACTACGCGCACCTGCTCGGCAGCCGGTACGGCGACCGGGTCACCCACTGGCTCACCGTCAACGAGCCGAACATCTTTTGGAGCTTCTCAAGCGAAGCGGGCGTGATGCCGCCGTTCGCGAAGCTTTCGCGCGATGAGCTCGCCCGCGGCGCGCACAATATCCTTCTCGGGCACGGCCGCTCCGTGCAGGCCATTCGCGCGGGCGCGCCGAAGCCGGTGAAGGTTGGGCTGCCGTTCGCCGGCATGTTCTCGCTGCCGGAAACGGAGAGCGCTGCCGATGCGGCGGCGGCACGGACGGCATCCTTCGCCGTAGGTCCCGCGCCAGCCTTGCCGAACGCGCCGCTTCTGCTGTTTTACGGCAATGGGTGGTGGCTTGATCCGATCTACAAAGGCAGCTACCATCCGGGCTGTTTTGCGCTTGCGCCCTCACTGGAAAAACTGGCGACCCCGGCGAGCATGGCGCAGATCCATCAGCCGCTGGACTTTTGCGCGGTGAACCTGTACTTTGGATCGCATGTACGGGCCGGTGCCGGCGGTATGCCGGAGGTCGTGCCTGACCCGCCCACGATGCCGCGAACGCACACCGGCTGGGTGATCGTTCCGGACCTGCTGTACTGGGCACCGCGCTTCCTCCACGAGCGATACAGCCTACCCATTGTTGTGACGGAAAATGGCATGAGCTGGGCGGACAAGCCCAATGCCGCCGGGCAGGTGAGCGACCCCGAGCGGGTGAAGTTCCTGCGCGAGTACTTGCGCAGCTATCTGCGCGCGAGCGCGGAAGGCGTGCCGCTTGGCGGTTACTTCCATTGGTCGCTGCTCGACAACTGGGAGTTCACCTCCGGCTTCACCGAGCAATTCGGGCTTGTGTACGTGGATCACACGACGCAGAAGCGGACAGTGAAGGATTCGGCTCAGGCGTATCGAGAGATCATCCGTACGCGCGGTGCTTCGCTGGCCTCATAGCGGAGCGCACTTGCTATGCTGGCGGCATGCCCGCGCGTGGACAGTTGGCGTTTATTCTGCTTTCACTCCTGCCGGGGCTTCCGGTCTACGGGCAGCACCGCGGCCAGGACACAGGCTTCCTGAACCGCACCATCACCGTGCGCGGAGTCGCGCGGAAGTACGTCGTGTACCTGCCTGAGGAGTGGACTCCGGACCGCAAGTGGCCCATGATCCTGTTTCTTCACGGCTCGGGCGAGCGGGGCTCCGAAGGCCTGGACGAAACACAGATTGGGCTGCCCGCCGCGATCCGCGTCCACCCGGAGCGGTGGCCGTTTGTGGTGGTTATGCCGCAGGTGCCGTTTTCGCACCACCACTGGACCGACCCCGACATGATGGAGGTCGCGATGGCGGCGCTCCGTGCGGAGGAGGCGGAGTTTGACGGCGACCCGAACCGGACCTACCTGACCGGACTCTCGCTCGGCGGCTACGGAACTTGGGAGCTGGCGCGCGAGTACCCCCACACCTTTGCGGCGATTGCACCGGTCTGCGGTGGCATCTTTTGGTCGTACGCGCCCGGGCGTTGGAGCGAGCAAACCACGCTCCCCGAGGAGTACGCCCGGGCACTCAGGCATGTGCCGGTATGGGAATTCCACGGCGCGGACGACCCGGTGGTAAGCCCACGGCAAAGCGCGCTCATGTTCGACGCGCTGAAGCTTGAAAACGGCAACGTGCGTTACTGGGAGTACGCGGGCGTAAAGCACAGCGTATGGGAGAAAGCCTATGCCGACCCAGGGCTCCCGCAGTGGATGCTGGCACATACGCTTGCGTCCGGCACGGCGACGGTTCCAAGTGCGGAGCACCTGCTGGTTCCCGTTCATCCGGTCCCGGCCAAGGTTAACCCGGCTGTGTACGACGCCTACGCGGGCGAGTATGAGGATGCGGGTGT
>CAXTUV010000303.1:0-3194 GCA_964247445.1 uncultured Acidobacteriaceae bacterium
CTGCGGGGGCAGGCTGAGGAGCAGCCGCGCTGGAAGCGCTGCACCCTGCTTACGGACAAAACGCTGAGCGACGCCGTGGGCCAGGACTGGGTCAAGCGCAACTTCTCTCCCCGGAGCAAGGCGGACGCCGAGGAAATGTTTGAACAGGTGAGGCGCTCGCTGCGCGAGGAGGTCGGGCAGCTTCCCTGGCTGACGGCGGGCGCGAAGCAAGAAGCTTTGAGGAAGGTAGACGCCATGCGCGACAAGGTTGGCTACCCGAGCCGCTGGCGTGAGTACTCTGGCCTGCGGTTAACCCCGGCCGACTTCGTCGCCGACCTGCACAGGGCGCAGGTGCTTAACCAGGAGGATGTACTGAGCCGAATAGGAAAGCCGGTGGACGAAGGGCGGTTTTACTGGACGGCCCCGGAAGCGGACGGCAACTACGACCCAAGCCTGAATGACGTAGAGCTTGCCGCGGGTTTGATACAGCCGCCGCGCTACTCTCCATCGGCCGACCCGGCCCTCAACTATGGCGGGCTCGGCACCTTCATCGGCCACGAGTTGACGCACGGCTTGGACGATGAAGGATCTTTGTATGACGAGCACGGCAACCGCCGGGAATGGTTTACCCCGCGAGACCGGGCGAGCTTTAATCAGATGACCTCGTGCCTGGTGAACGAGTACAGCGGCTTCGAAGCGGCACCGGGGCTCAAGCTCGACGGGAAGCTAAGCCTGGGCGAGAACACGGCGGACAACGGCGGTTTGCGCATCGCTTACCGGGCTTTTCAGCAGCTGGGGGCGCGCCAGCCTCCCAGCCGGCAAAGCGCTGAGACTGACGGCTACACGGAGGATCAGCTCTTCTTTCTCGGTTTCGCGCAATCCTGGTGCGAAACGCGCACGGAAGCCTACCAGCGCGTGCGCGGCCAAACCGACCCTCACCCGCCGGGAGAGTTCCGGGTGAACGGCTCGGTGCGGAATCTTGAGCAGTTCGGCCAGACCTTCGGCTGCCGCACGGGCCAGCCGATGAGGCCCGCGAACGCTTGCCGCATCTGGTGAAGCCTGGTGCCGGGCATGTATGCACACTGACGGCGGGTCATCGCGCACTCTATGTGGTTCACCGGCAGAAGATAATCCAGGTGAATTTATCGCCTTGAATGCGGTAACGGGCCAGGAGCTGCGCGGCTTACTTCAGCGGAGAACGCCGGTAGGCCCGCTGCTAGGGCAGGCGCTTGGACCCGGTTCTCTCGTCTCGGGGAAATGCGTGGTCCGCAACGCTCAGGCTGCTAAGCTCCCCGATATTGCTGGTCTGTCCAAAAGTGCGGGCTTGAATTGACAGGCATACTGCTGACCGCGTACCGCTTCTTGTTGAGGGATGCTATGGCAAGGGCCAGACTCGTACAGGGGCTTGCTTTCGACGGTGCAGCGCTGTTTTGCCCGCGGCATCCCAGCCAGAAGCTTGTGCCGGGTCCGAAGGGCGGCGGCAAGGTCCAGCGCATCTGCTTCGCCTCGCTTGATGATGGAGGCTACTGCTGGAACACCGCTGAGTGGCCTTCCGAGAACGCGATGTGGGATGAGCTGGGCGGCGCGGCTGCTCCCCCTTAGCGGCCTAGCTAAGCTGACCGTTCGCTGACTCTTTTCGGCGGGTCCGCTCGGCATTCTCACCCATCTCGGCCAATTTACCAGCGAACTCACAGAAGTTTCTGCTTCAGGTTTGCCGCGCGGTTTGCAGGACAGCCATGGCGAAGGTCAGATTCGTCTGAAAGCTCGCTTCTGATGCTGCGAGCTGTTCTGCCCGCAGCGCCTCAACAGGTACTCGCACCATGATGTTGGTCACTGCACAAGCCCGCCTCCGGTGGGCTGAAACGGATTGCCGCCGATCGACGAATAGTCGGAGCCGAGCACAAGGCTCGTGTTGTTGAGGGAAACCAGTCCGCGACGATGCCGAAATAGGCGAGCCCCTTCAGATTGCTGTTGGAGGAGGAAAACTCCTGGTGGGGAAGGTAGAAGATGCCGTCCAGGGAGCCCTTGTTCAGATTGACGTAGCTAAAGGAAAGCTCCGGGGTTCCGCTCTGCTGGACCGTGGGCAGCGTGCGGTCGGCGTAAAATAGGATGCCCTTCCAAGAGCCCGAGGTTGGAGCGGACAGGGTCAGCACCGTGTCGCTGAAGCTCCACGCGTCCGTGTAGCCGGCCTGCTGCGCCATGTAGAAAAGAACGTTGGTGCCGGTCATGACGGCATGATTGACAGTGACGCTGCCGGCCACGGAGTACACACCGCCCGATTGCAGCGTGAGGGTGATGGGATTGGTGGAGGAGCCGGTGATCGAGATGTTGCCGCAGTAGTTGCCCGGGTAGAGCGTTTGCGAGGTGGTGATCGACTGATTGCCTGGGTACTGGCAAGCGCTGGAGTAGGCGGGGAGCGAAGCTAAGGGGTCCGCGGTCGTCGGTACCGAGGCGGGCGTCGGGCTGACCGAGCCCTGGCTCGTGGAGGTGCTGGCGCTCGAAATCAGGTACTGGTATCCCGTGCTGGAGCTGCCGCCGTTGAAGTAGTAGGAGCGGCCGAGATAGACGTTGCCGGAGCCCTGGATAGTGTCGTTGTTGGCGTTGATGGACGGCTGGGTCGAATATGCTGAAAGGAAGTAGGCCGCCGCATAGGGCGGGGCCAGCGCCGTGGCGCTTGCCGTCACGGTACGAGAGCCGGGCAGGAAGATCGGATTGACCTGCTGGGTGAGCGTGAACTGGATGGCGTACGCGTTGTTGGCGTAGGGTCCGGTGGTGGGTTGCATTGCGGTGACAGCGGCACCGTTAGCGCCGTCGGTGAAGCCGTTCAGACTCGCATCCGCTTTTCCATCTGAAATCGCCGTGGCAAGACCCGCACCTTTGCCGAGCGAAGGCAAAGCCCCAGGGCCGCCGCGTCCGCAGCGTTTTGAAGTTTCAGCTTGGTCAACTCCATATAGCCCACATCCAAGGCGAGCCCGCAAAAGGCGAGCAGCACGGTGAGCGTCAATGCGAACATGACGAGCATGGATTAGGGCAGACGGTAGCGCGGGCCTCATCCGGGAGGCAAGAGTACTAAGGTACCTAGGAGCTTGGCCGGCTTTGAATTGAAGGCCGGGCTGTTCTGCCCCATAATCCGCGACACACTACGCAGATCAGAAGTGCTCAGGCCGTCAGGACCGCTACGGCGCTGTTCTTTTCCGCTTGCCGCTTCGGTCCGC
>CAXTUV010000303.1:3204-4518 GCA_964247445.1 uncultured Acidobacteriaceae bacterium
GAGCAGCAGTTTCGGCTCAAGCGGACCGTGCAGGTGCGCGGTGGCCGCGCAGGCTGAACCGGTAAGGCTTTCGGGGTCGAAAAGCAAGCTGCTCCCGCGAAGCTGCTTGCAAAGCTTGCGAATCCCAGCCCGCTCTTCACGGGCATTGATGACGACAATGGTGAGATCACAGCCGGCGGCGGCGGCTTCGGCCGCGGTGGTGCAGCGGGTAAGGTCTACGTGGAGGCGCAGCCGCAGCAGATAGGCGAGCACCCCCGAGGTGTACTCGTTTCGCGAGTAAATGGCAACGCTGCGCCGCGATCTCACTAGCGCCTCCGGGCGGCACTGGCTCCGCCGCGCACCCCAGGGTAGAACAAAGCCGCGCCGCAGTATCGAGGACGCCCGGTTACCAGAAAGCATGCCTGAGGGCACGGCAGGTTAGGAAGGAACAACAAACCTCAAGGCTTTGCGGACCTGGAAGAATACGATTGGTGATCGGCTTGAGCTTCTGGCCGGTTCTGTTAATTTTGTCGCCTAGCAGTGCGGAGTGCACTACGATCCCCGGCTGTCTTTTTAGGGTATACGCCAGCGCGACGCTGCATGTGCTCCAGATTTGCGTCGCTCTAGAGTTGTTTTCAGCCTTCCGCGACTGCTCCAGCACGGCTTCTAAGAGCCTATCGCGACACCTCACTACGCTCCGCCGGTCTCCGACGGCCGTACCGGCTCGAACAGGGGTGCCGGGCTGCCTGGCTCCTCGCGGGAGTTGCTTAGGCCCACCCCCGCCAGCCGATAGAGCTGCGCTGGAGGCAGGGCAACGCGCTCGCGCAGGGCGAGCGCCGTGGCGGCAAGCTCCTCCGCGCTCGCCGGCGGCACAGGAGGCGTGAAGCTGCGCGTCAGGTTTCAAAGCCGGCATTCACCAATGCACGTTCAAATGACAAGTTTGATAGGGTGGCAGCATGATTCTTGCGACTCTAACCCCAGCCGAACAAATCAGCGCGCCAAAGCAGTCCGCTCCGGATCTCAAAGTGGCGTGGACACGCTTCGCGCGGTTCTGGAGCCGTTTAACGGACCGCCTGCCCACCAGTGACAAGTGGGCTGACGAGGAAGATCACTTCTTCACGGTCTGGGATTGAAATGCTCACACCACCCGACGCCGCGGGTGCCCTGCGGGTCAGCTGCGACGCTGAGTTCCAACCGGAACCAGTTTTATGGGTGCTTACGCGTTAACGCGATTGAACTAGAGCCTGTTCACACTAAGCCTCGTTTTGTGATACAGCTTTTGCATGGAGATCACCGAAGCGCAGTACGAGCGCATCCGCGAGGCCCTGCCGGTGC
>CAXTUV010000304.1:0-1017 GCA_964247445.1 uncultured Acidobacteriaceae bacterium
TTGGATGGGCACGGAAAGCACTCCCTTTTTGTCGGCCGTGGTGATCTTCGCGGTCGCGGAAAGCCCGGGGCGCAGCACGGACACATCCTGTCCGGGGTCGAGCGTGACGATTACCTTAAAGTCCTTGGCCTCCTCGGTTCCGCTGGTGGACTGGCTTGTTGCCTGACCAGAGGACCGGAGCAAGGCTTGGTTGCCGACCTCCGTCACGCGGCCGCTGAACACGCGGTCCGGTACCGCGTCCACGGTGATGTGCGCGGGTTGGCCGTCCTTGACGTTCACGATATCGGTTTCATCGACCTTCACCTCGGCGGTGACGATCGACATATCGGCGATGGTCATCAGCGTCGAACCTTCCGCGTTCTGAATGCCTACCACCATGGTCTCGCCTTCGCGCACCGGCAGGTTGGTCACAAGGCCGTCATAGGGCGCGACTGAAAGGGTTTTTTGAAGCGAATCGACGGCGGAGCGCATATTGGCCTCGGCCAAGCCCAGCTTGCCTCGGGCCGAGTCGGTCTGCGCTTTGGCCTGCGCGAGCGCGGCTTGGTACTGCGCCAGGGTGGCGACGTCTACGTCATAGGCGGCTTTGCGGGAGTCGAAATCCTGCTTGGAAACCAGTTTCTCGTTGTAGAGCTCTCGATAGCGGGTGAAGTCGAGTTTCTTTTGTTCGAGGTCGGCCTGCCCGCGCTCGATATTTGCCTGGGCGGTCGCTTCCGCCGCGGCGAAGGCGCTGATATCGGTTCTGGCTGAGGCGATGGACTCGCGCTGCGCCGCGACGCCGGACTCCGGCTGCACGTTCTCAATCGACGCGAGCACCTGCCCCTTATGGACCCGTTCGCCTTCCTTCACATACAGGTGCGTGATGCGGCCGAACGCGGTCGCGCCGATGTTGACAAAGGTCTTGGGCTTGATTTGCCCGGTGCCGCTGACTAGGGAGGAAAGGTCTCCCTGCTCCACCTTGCCGGTAAGCACCTTGGTCGATGCGCCCTGAGCACGCACGACCGAGAAGCCGACAATCGC
>CAXTUV010000304.1:1027-4511 GCA_964247445.1 uncultured Acidobacteriaceae bacterium
GGCCTTCCTCCAAACTTTCAGGATGGGGCTTTGAAGCCGCCGATCGCCGCGAGCACCACGATGACACCGACTGCGGCTGTAACCTTCATCCACATCTTCCGGCTCCGGCGCGCCCTCGGGCGCGTACATTCCTCAATTTGACGGCCGCGCGAACCAGTCCGGCGGATCCACCGAGCTCAGCATACGGCTTCGCTGCCGGGCGGCATACCGGAACCCGTATCCGCCCGGTTCCAAACCGTCAAATTCAAGTCATCATACCGCCCTCGCGATTTCATGTCGGTTTGTTCGGAATGTATGTACCGAAGAGGACACCGGTTCTAGGCCGGTATGTATTTATTCTCGGAGCCCTGGCCTATCGAACCGCGACACTGGGCTGAGCCCTGATCCCGGCCTGCAGCATCGGCTCGCGGACGGCTTGGACCGGCTGGGCGGGAGTCTTGGCGCATACGGCGTGTTCCGGTTCCTGCACTGCGCTCGCTGTCGCCGGCTGCTCCCGAGCGATCACGGACCGCTGGCGCAGAAAGGTAATCTCGCGGCACAAGCCGCATTCCCAGGGGTAGTAACCAAAGCGGGAAAGAACACTCTTCTGCAGGAACCCGACCCTGCCCTGCCGGCGGAGCTCAATCTTCTCGCAGCTTCGGCAGCGCGGCCTTTCTCCAGCCGGCGCTTGCTCTCGACGTAGTTGAATCATGGCGCATCCGCCTCCTTCGCGGCAACTCCTGCCTTCCCTTTTCGGCAGCGCGCGAGAAAACATGAGCGACGGCGCGCGAAGCTGGGCGATGACCATAGGAACAAGGGTTTGCAGCTCTCCCAAACGATTAGCATACGTCTACACCAGACTTCTAGTTACGAGAGTAACCATGAACCATGCAGGCGAGCCCAGCGGAAAGGCTCGATGAGAACAGACGTACAGCGGGGAGTGTCGCTGCCGCGCGACAAAGGGCAACGCGCGAGGTTCGGCTATGCGGAAAGAAGGGACCGCCCGCCAAGCAGGTGGCGCGCGAGCCGAATCAGCTCACTGGGCGGGTACGGCTTGAGGCGAAACACAATCGGCAGGCCTGCATATTCGGCTTCCGCTTCCGCCAACCCGCTCAGAACCAGGATCGGCAGGTCGGGTAAGAGGTCATGCATGGTCCGCGCGAGCTCAGGGCCGCCCATGCCGGGCATGATGTGATCGGTAATCAGCAAGCCGAGCGATGCACGGAAGCCAGGGTCGTCCAGCAGCGCCAAGGCATGCGCGCCTGAAGTGGATACCACGACACTGGCTCCGGAGCGGGCTAGGATATCCCGCCGAATGGAAGCTTGTACCGTGTTGTCGTCCACTAAAAGAATCAGACCTGTCATCATCGCTTCACTCAAACGGACTGCTCCGGGCAAGGAAGATGGGGTTCTTACCCCAGAGGTTGCCCCGAGGCCGACCTGCCGTCCGGACGCATCCGCCGCCGTGGCTCTCGAAAGTCCGCATCCAGCCGGTTTTGTCGAGACTCGGAAGGCATTTTGAGTTTCATTTTGGGGCAGTTCCGTTTCGGCTCCGACCCGGCGCGATCGGCTTTGACTCCGCGCAGATTGGTCAGTACGCTTCCAGCCGGCGTCTGCGAAAATAGAGATATGCCCGCTATCGGTAGTTTCGCACTGCTGCTCGCCTTGGCCTTGAGCGTTTACACCCTTGCGGCGGGCGGCTGGGCCTTGCGTCAGCTGGCTACCGGCGCCCCCGGCGGCCGTTTCGGACCTGAGCGTTTGGCCGAAACCGCGCGGCGGGCCGGCATCGCAAGCTTTGCCGCCGTGACGGCGGCCGCTCTGGCGCTAGTGTGGACCGCGTTTACCAACGATTTTTCGGTCGCCTATATCCTCCACCACTCCAATCGCGACCTGCCTGGGCCGTACAAGTTCTCCGCGCTGTGGAGCGGGCAGGAAGGGTCGCTCGTGCTGTGGGCGTGGCTGCTCACCGGCTACGGCTTTGTACTGCGCCTGCGGCACCGTACCGACGTCAAGCTGTTCGCTTATGCCTCGACCATTTTGGCCGGGGTGCAGGTGTTCTTTCTCGTCCTGCTCAACTTCGTCGCGCCGCCCTTCGCCCTCGCACCCGGTCCGCGCGCGGCGGATGGCTTCGGGCTGAACCCGCTGCTGCAGTTCCCGGAGATGGTGATTCACCCGCCGATGCTGTACCTGGGCTACGTGGGCTTCGCGGTGCCGTTCGCCTTCGCGCTCGGCGCGCTGATGATGCGCTACCCGGGCGAAAAATGGATTCGCATCACCCGCTCGTGGACGATGACGACCTGGGGCTTTCTGACTGCCGGCATCTTTCTGGGCGCGCACTGGGCTTATGGTGTTCTAGGCTGGGGCGGCTATTGGGCGTGGGACCCGGTCGAGAATGCTTCCCTGCTGCCGTGGCTGACCGGTACCGCCTTTTTGCATTCGGTCATGATGCAGGAAAAGCGCGGCATGATGAAGCGCTGGAACGTGTGGCTGATCTTCGGGACATTCCTGCTGACCATCTTGGGGACGGACCTCACGCGGTCGGGCCTGGTCACCTCCGTCCATGCCTTCGCGCAAAGCTCCATCGGCACTTGGTTCCACAGCTTCATGGCGATCTGCTTCGTGGTCTGCGCGGTTACATTTTGGCGGCAGCGGGAGCATCTCGCGCCCGAGCACCGCATCGACTCGCTCTTATCCCGTGAGTCGAGCTTCCTGTTCAACAACATCCTGTTCGGCCTGGGCTGCTTTGCTGTGCTCTGCGGTACGTTGTTTCCCATTCTGAGCGAGTACGTTTCGGGCAATCGGATCGAGGTAGGCGCGCCGTTTTACGACCGGGTGATGATTCCGATCGGCGCGGCGCTGCTCTTGCTGATGGGTATCGGACCGCTGCTGGCTTGGCGCACAGGCTCGCTCGGCGCGCTCCGGCGCAATATCGGCAAGCCCGCGGCTGCGGCTGGGCTGACGGCGGTGTTTCTCCTGGCCTCGGGCGAACGACCATGGACCGATTCGGGCGCGTTCTACGCTTTCCTGATGTGGACGCTCTCCGTGTTCGTCATGGCGGCGGTTGTCGCGGAGTTCGGACGCGGCGCGAAGGTGATTGCGCGGCAGACCGGACAAGGCATCCTGCGATCGGCGCTGACGCTGACCCGTCGCAATACACGCCGCTACGGCGGGTATGTCATTCATTTCGGCGTCGCTGTGATCTTTATCGGCTTCTCGGGTTCCGCCTTCAACCAGACCGCGCAGCGCGAAATGGGCGTGGGCGACCGTCTTCAGGTGGGTCCGTACACGCTGATCGCGGAAAGCCTGACCGAGGACACCAACGCGAACTATGACGCGGAATACGCGCTGCTCGACGTGTGGGAAAGCGGGCACAAAATCGCGACGCTCGCGCCCTCGTTCCGCTTCTACCAGGCGAGCCAGCAGGGGCAAACGCTGGTGGGGCTGCGCTCCACCCTTGCGGGCGATCTATACACCGTGTACGAGGGCAAGAATCAGGACACCGGGC
>CAXTUV010000305.1:0-4494 GCA_964247445.1 uncultured Acidobacteriaceae bacterium
AAGGGTTCGGCTGTTCGCCGATTAAAGTGGTACGTGAGCTGGGTTCAGAACGTCGCGAGACAGTTCGGTCTCTATCTGCTGTGGGCGTAGGAGATTTGAAGGGGGCTGTCCTTAGTACGAGAGGACCGGGATGGACGAACCTCTTGTGTTCCAGTTGTCCTGCCAAGGGCACGGCTGGGTAGCGAAGTTCGGTTGTGATAACCGCTGAATGCATATAAGCGGGAAGCACGCTCCAAGATGAGATCTCCCTGAAGGGCCCAGGAAGACGACCTGGTTGATAGGCTGGAGGTGAAAGTGCGGCGACGCATGCAGCTTACCAGTACTAATCGCCCGTCCGGCTTGTCCATAGAATTAACTCTGTGCAGTCCGCTTATTGGACGCTCAGCACAAGCCTTATCCCAATCGATTTCGTTGTGAGACATCTTGGCCGTTTTCTCAGGCCAGACAAGTTTACCGGTGACCATACTGCGAGGGTCCCACCCGTTCCCATCCCGAACACGGAAGTTAAGCCTCGCTGGGCCGATGGTACTGCGCGCGCAGGTGCGTGGGAGATTAGGAGATCGCCGGTAATAGTTGATGAAGACCCGCTTCGGCGGGTCTTTTCTTGTGCCCGTAACGCTGGACCCTAACCCCTTGCGGGACTGCCGTGAATCAAGTACGGCCAGGGTAGAAGGCAACTCGCGACTCAATTCAGGGTTCTCTTTGCCGAGGAGCTGTCATGCGATTGAAGAGTCTCGTTCTCCCTACCGCTGCCATTACCATAGGCCTTTCTCTCCCTGTACGACCGGCAAATGCGGTGCAAGCCGGGTCAGCAGCTCAGACCCATCAAGGGCCGCTCAGTCCGGAGCAAGAACTCGGCAATCTGACGCGCAGTCTTCAATTGACAACCGAGCAGCAGGGTCGGCTTCGTCCTGTCCTTGTCGAACGTCGCGAGCAACTCGTGCAAATTCATAATGACCGCACGCTGTCACGCGAGGGCAAGGGAGCGAAAATGAAAGCGCTGGACGAGAGTGCGAACCAAAAAGTGCTTGCTGTACTGAACCAGGATCAGAAAGCAAAGTACCAGGCCATGATCGATCAGCGAAAGGCGGCTCTTGCCAGGAGGCAAGCCGGGGCGCGAGCTCGTTAAACCTTCTGAAGCATCTCGGTTTCGTTGGTGCAATCTGGCTAGTGTTGTTCTCCGGCACAGGCCTGCTGTTCGGCTGAGGTTTGGAAGCGGCGATACTGTTCATCTTGGATGGCTACTTCCACGTGGTAGCCCAGCACCACGGCCGCATGAGCCTCGACTTTGAGGAGGGCCCCCGTAGGCAGCCAAACCTCATTGTTGACGATTTTCTGCTCGAAGATGAAGCTGGAGCCTTTGTCGAGCGTGATGAGGCCGAGCTCCACATGGAAGCCGGTATCCAAATGAGCTTGAACGCGCCGAACCTGCTCATCCTTCTCATCAATCCAGAGTGTGCCGGAAAGGTGCTTTGAGGCTTCTTCGGCGATGCCGTGAGTGTCAACATGCGGGTCGCCCATGAAGTCGAGGGCGATCATCGGCCGCGCATCCATCGTGACGCGCCGCTCATTGCTGAAATGCTCTATTGTTAGGAGCCTGGCGACGCTTACCTCATGTCGACTGTTTAATGGATCCCCGGGAGGAGTCGCCTCCGCTTGTTTGATTTTGCGGAGAACGCGCGCTGTTTCTTTTGCCTCGTCGTTCCCGGTGAGCGTGTTATTGTCCTTGCGGACCAGCTTCTGCACAAGATGCCCATTCACGAAGAAGGCGTTGAACTCACGCAGTTCCTGCTTTTTGACGCCGCCGCGCCTGTCGAGCTGTCGAATTGTTTGAGATTCGTGAAAGGTGTAGCTTTCGCGTGTCTTATCCAACTGTCGCTGGTGCTGCCGTACCTGCTCAAGAAACTGCGGGATGGGCGGAAGGGGTGCGGCAGCTTGCGCCGGCGAAGGGGCGAGCGGGATGAGCAGCAAGGCAAGCCACATACAGCAAGAGTCCCACATTGAACCGCTTGGGGCAAAGCGAGTGTAAAAGAATAGGTGAGAGTGCTGCCGGTGCGCTATGATGCCCCGGGACACACATCTGCATCTATGATTCTTACTCTTTTCTCGTTCGGCCTTAACTGGGCGATTCTCGCTTTTACCTTCTTCGGATTAGCTGAGACGCTTTCCGGCTTTCACAGCCCGTACCCGCAGTCGACGTTCACCATTGCTTTCACTATCGGCTTTCTCGATGCGCTGATCATCAAAGCTTCGCGGGTAATGGCTTTTGATGTACCGGCATGGCTGCTCTACAGCCTGATCGCCGGCGTCGATTACCTTCTGATTCAGGCGACGAGCAACACGCAGATTGGGTACTACGTGACCGGCCATAAAAGCGCGACGATCGCCGCTTTTGTGCTGGCGCTCGTCGCATTCATCGTTGAGTTCGTAAAGGAAAAGTTTCGCGCGGATGCCCGCTGAGGATTTACTTCGCCGCGAGCTTCTGCGTGGCGACCTGACCGGCAACCGACGTCTTATCGCTGTCCTTGACTTTGGCATAGAGCTCCCGCGCTTTCTGCGGATTCGTCCCCGCGAGGGACTCAGCAAAGGCAAGTCGGGCGGCATTGGCCGACACCGTCAGTGTCGGGTGCGCGATCAAGCTGTCGTATAAGCGCGCCGCGTCCGTCGATCGATTGCCGGTTGCGTACAGGTCCGCCAACGCGAGCTTTGCGAGTGCGGCGACGCCGGAGTCACGCCCGTCAGAGGCTTTGGTCAGGTCGGCCTCTGCAGAAGCAACGTTGCCCATGTCTTCAGCCGTCAAGCCGGCGAAGTAACGTGCGTTCTGCCCTGCCCGGAACAGGCGATAGCTGTCAGCCGCCGCTTGAAACAAAGGGTGGGCGTCCTTGGCGCGTGCCGCAGCTGATGGATAGCTCTTCACATTAGGAATCGGCCGCTCCCCGGGTTGCTGGATCGGTGCATCGTACACCTCCATCGCGGCGTCAAAGGCGGCTTGCGCCTTCTGGGAGCGGCTGCTTGCCCAAAGTGAGACCACAAGCACGACAAGCAAAAGCGCCGCGGCCGCAGTCGTAAGCTGGATGATGCGGCGGTTGCGGTTCGCGATTGCTGGGTTAGTGGAGGAAAGGCGGGAAAAGCTGATCCCGCCGGACGGCTTCGCTTCTGTGTTCACGGTGGGAAATCGCCCTAGAAAGCAGGATGGCGGCCGATGCCTTCCCCTCCTTCGAGAGAGAAGCGGGCCGCCCTCAGTTTAGCAGTGCAAAAACAGCTCGGGCAAAGGCGCGAACCGGGCACTAAGCCGCGCGCGGGTCCTCAATCAAGCCGTTCTCAATCTTTTCCTGGCAGGCGATGCAGTGCGGGGTCCACGGCACGGCTTCCAAGCGTTTCTCGCCGATGACGTTGCCGCACAAGAGGCACTCGCCGAACGTGCCTTCTTCCAGGCGGTCGAGCGCCGACCGCACCTGCGAAAGTTGCGTATGACCTTTGGTCCCCTGGAGGAAGAGCAATTCTTTCTGGTAAGACTGCACGGCGTGGTCGGCCGCGTCTTGAAGGTCATCGGTGCTGGATTGGCGACCCTCTTTGACGGCGGAAATCATATGGCTCTCAAGGAGGGACTGCTGGATGCGCAGTTTGTCCTCGAAGCGGTGGAGGGACTCTGGGGAACGGCTGGTCACGGGTATGGCTCCTGTCGTGCTGATAGGCGGGTAAAAAGCGATTGCAGTTTGGACGCGCGCTGCCCAGAAAAATATGTTTCCTTTTTTTGATTTCTTTGTTAGCCGGATGCTAGCCGGCTCCGCCTTACGAATGAACACGTCTCCAAGCACCGAAGTCGCTGGCGAGCTCCTCGCTAGACGAGTAGGATAGAGCTATGTACGACGACTTCCATGTTTCCGACCACTGGACCGGCGAAGACCTGCATTGCCGTTGGAAAGCCTTAATGACGGCCATTTCGACCCGCCACGCGGATGCGGTTGATGTGCGTTTTGATGTGAATGGGCGGCCGCTGTGGATCGCCATGCCATGCGAGGCCTGGCTCGAGTACAAGCGGCGAACCGGTTTTGTAATCACCGACTCGCTGGCGGCGCAGATTGCCGGACGCTACTTGAAGGAATCGTTTGAAAACGGCTTCGATAACGGCCGCGAGATGTACACAATGAGCACTGAAGAAGTGCTGGTTAACCTGGAAGCCGTACTGAAAGAGGCCGGAAATACAGCTTCCTTGCCGGCCCTGCCGCGTACCGGAGACTCGGACGCGCTGGTGTATTGGGGCGAGCTGGCGGCGGGAACGCGCTAAGCGTTCCTCAGCTGAACAAATTCCCGCGCCGGTCTTCTAGACCGAGTCACGCAAGAGCCAGTGTCCTCCGGATGCCGCCCTCGTAGGGAGTCTTCGGCAGCGGTCCGAGCAGTGTCTCCAGTGCGCGGTCGTCCAGCAGCAGGGGGCGCTCCAGCAGGTATTGCATCTCGCCCATTTCCCGGATATAGGGATTTACCGCGCGTACA
>CAXTUV010000306.1:0-4486 GCA_964247445.1 uncultured Acidobacteriaceae bacterium
CCGCGCCGCTTTCGCGCAAGACCACGTCCTGCCAAATCCCCGAGTCGCGGTCGCGGATGGCGGGAATCCAGTCCCAACCCTCCGTGTCGGCGAAAGTCGGCCCGTCGAGCAGCATGGCACCGCCGTTGTCGCCCGGGCCGCCCTTGAGCGATTGCTCGTTCGGAATGCCGGGGTGCGGCGGCGGCGCAATCCGCACGGCCAGCACGTTCTGCCCCTCGGGCTTGAGCAGGGCGGTGACGTCGTAGGCCCCGCGCAGGAACGCGCCGGTGATGGTCCCAAGCGCGTGCCCGTTCAGCCAAACCTCAGCGGCGTAGTTGATGCCGTCCAGCTCCAAGGTGTAGCGGCCGCCGCGACCGGTCGGCTCGGGCTTGGGGAACTGCACACGATACCAGTAACTCTGCCTATTGAGCGACTCCGGGATGGCGAGATTGTTCAGGTCCCACATCGGATCGGGGTACACGCCACGGTCGACAAGCGTGGTCAGAACAGTCCCGGGCACCGTCGCGGCGTACCAGCTCTTTGTGTCAGCGCCCGATTGAGAAAGCTGCTCGCCGGTCGCCGGAACTTGCGGGGCCGCTTGAAGTTGCCAGTTGCGCGCCAGCGTCCAGGCGCGCGGGGCGGTTTGCTCCAGGGTGTCGCCGGGCGGGGGCAACGGCTTTGCTTGCGGCTTGGCGAAGGGCGCGCGGCTCACCGGCAGGGTGTCGGGCGGCTGCGGGGCCGGATAGCCAACGTTCTGCCGTGTTTGGAGGTACCAGGGCTTTGAGCCGTCTTCATACAGGACGGTTTCGAAATCGGGCCGGTCGGCGGCGGACTGTTTGACCTCATCGGCGGACAGGGCTGCGTGCCCCACGCGAAATGCGGCGATGCGCCCGCCGAAATGCGGCCACTCGGCGAGTCGCGGCGGCACGGTCGAAGGCAGGTGCCCTTCGTCGTACCGATAGCGGGCTTCCTGGTCGGACAGAAAATCGGGCGCGAGCAGCCGCTCGGGCTTCGCGACCGGGCCCATCGCGGGCATACCCTGCGCGACGGGCGCGCCGTCGAGGTACACCCGCGCGGTCGCGCCGTCGAAGGTCGCGGCCAGCTGGTGCCAATCCCCGTCGGGCACCCTTGCCGCGCCGATCACCTCGTTTCCCAAACCCAACCGCAGCACGGGTTTCCCGTCGCGCAGGCCAAGGTAGCGCGAATCCTCGTCCGCCGGGTCGCCGAAGCCGGCCAGCAGCGTCGTCGGAATGGATTCGTCCGCATGGAACCAAAGCGATATCGTCCACGGCGCATCCGCTGCGAGAAGGGTTTCGGCCGGGCTCAACGGCTTTTCAAGCCCGCGTCCGCCCGAGAGAAATGTCCCGGCATACGGGCCGTAGACCGGCAGCGGCTCGGGCGCGGCGGTCGGGTAGCCTTGGGCGAAAGCAGAAACGGTGAACAGAAGTGCTGCGAAAGGGCGAAGGCGGATGGACATGGGCGCGGGCTGCTCCAAAACCGGCGGGAGCCGGGCTGACGAGCGTTACCGCAAACCGCTCGGCAACGCTCTTCGGGAGCATACCCTGTAGGCGCGTTTCGCGCGAACCCTTCACTCTTGAAGCTGCGCAGCTTCAAGATCAATGTGATTGTATGTTGGAGAAAAGATAAAACCGGTGCTGGGGAGACCAGCAAGCCACCTTCCGTGCGATGTTCTTACAAATCCGGTCAAGAACAAGAGAAGTTCGCATGACACCGACCGTTGCTCATTCGGGTGGTTGCCGGTATAAAGCGCGCAGCCTGATCGGCGAGATTGAAGAGACGCCTTATTTCTTCGGCAACTCCTGATTGTGCCAAACCGCGATAAGCCATCGGTCTTGATCGCGAACGGTAACCCAAGAAAGGATGCCGGTGCGCGTTCCCCAAGGAGCACCCTCCGGATCCAGGGCACCCTCCTGTTGCCAGTACACATCTATTGCGGCCACGTCAGGGCGGACGGTTCGTATGTGGGTGCCCAACACGGTAAACTTCGCGTGAAAGAACGAGGGCGTATGCGGCGCGCGCATGGGAGCGAACATAGGAGCGTGAAAGGCTTCGATTTGTGTACGACCTTGAACATGCATTCCGACCGGGTTGGTAAACTCCCCGTCTTCGGTAAAGCAAGAGCCGAACAGCTTTGTGTTTTTCGCATTGATAGCCGCGGAGACTCGATCCACAAGTGCTTGCGGCGTAGCGGGGCCTCGGTTAAAGGAGTGCGTGAAAGCCGCGAGCGGCATAGAGCAGCCGACCAAGAGAGGGACGAACATCCGGCGAGTGATCATGGCCGAACTTTGCCACAAATCTTGGAGGCCGAATCATAACAAAACCTTGACATGAGGGCGCGGAGGAGGAGCGGCAGGTATGCGCATCAGCTTTGGGCAGTTCACCGTCGATACACAAACTCCATGCTTATGGAAGAACGGCATTGAGGTACAGGTACGTGAGCAGCCTTTGCAGATACTGCTGGCCCTTCTCCGCCGGCCCGGTGCAGTGCTTTCGCGCGAGATGCTGCGCGAGCAGCTTTGGGGTACCAGCACCTATGTCGATTTCGATAACGGCTTGAACACAGCGGTTAGTCGCCTGCGGGAGGCGCTGGACGACGATGCCGGCCACCCCAAGTGGATCGAGAGAGTTCCGAAACGCGGCTATCGTTTTATCGGTTGGGTGCCGCGGCCGGAAGCAGTTGCCGCGTACATTAAAGGGCACCATGTCATTTCCCCGCACAGCCCTGAAAACATGGGTAAGGCGCTGGCCTTTTTCACAGAGGCCATCACTCTGGATGCGGCTTATCCGCTGCCGTACCACGGCGCTGCGCTGACCTTCATCCTGCGTTGCCTTTTGGACGACCTGCACCCGAGGGAAGCGCTGCCGAAGGCGAATGAGTACCTCCAAAAGGGTCTGCGGTGTCCGCAAAGATCAGGCATGGTCTTGAACACCCTCGCCATGCTGAGGACCTTTGAACGATGCTGGGACGAGGCAGACAGGGCGAGCTTGGAGGCGGTCGCTCTTGAGCCGGAAAACTCCTTTGTACGGATGATCCGGGCGCAGCTTTTGAGCTGCCGCGGCCGGCACGAGGAGGCGGTGCAGGAGGCATTCCACGCTGTAACTCTTGATCCGGTGCAAACGCGCGCGCACATGCACCTCACCATGGCCCTTTACTACGCGCGACACTGGGAGGGCTGTGTTGGTGCGGGCGGAGCCGGGTTGGAGGTTTGCCCCGATCCGTACATCGGTATCTACACCTCCCTGGCTCTTCTGGAGCTGGGCAGGCCTGAAGAGGCGTTGGCGCTCAATCTCCGAACCAGGCGATCCGGCAATCTTCAGGCCGTAGAGTTCGCCTTCAATGCCTATATCGCCGCTAAGGCCGGACAGATCGACCAAGCTGCTTCCGCGCTTGCAGTGCTACAGCAGCGTCGCAAACACCGGTACGTGCCGACCATCACCCTATGCTGGCTCGAGATGGCGCTTGGGCATGATGACCTTGCCGCTGCATGGCTGCGGCATGCGTACCGAGAGGCGGAACCCTATCTCGCCTGGGCGAGTGTCGCGCCGATCTATGACCGCCTGCAAGGCCCTTTGCAGTAAGTGAACTTCGTAAGCCGCCCTACTTGGGAAGTGCGTTTTGAGAAGTATCGACAAGTCGCATACTTGTCAGCAATGGGCCGCAGGCGAACTTCTCCAACAGGCGTAAACCTGCTCCAAGACACGAAAGCTACGACCTGAGAATGAAGCTGGTTTATCGACCTGGAAGGCTATCGTGTCGAGCTTGAACAGCTTACAGACGCCTACCCTGACCCTCTTGCGTAAACCGGCTGATGACAACGGACGACAAGCTCCGGTTGGGCAAGAGTTTCGGCATTGGAACTCCAAAAGCAGTCGCGGCTGTATCGAGCTTTCTTTCCGCACGCCGAGGCCAGGCGGGTGTACCTCCAAGCCAAGGACGTCCCGGTTCCGGCGAAGCCGGCGCGTCTCGCGGACGGCGGGGGGAGCTGATGGGGTTCCGGCCGCGGCAAAAGCCGTGTGGTAGCCCAATTACCGGGCGGGAGCCAGGCATCAACCATTAAAGGCTTGCTTCCACGTCTGCGCTTCCGCATACTTGCCGGAATTGCAAGAGGAGGTACGGGGCTGCGTGCGGGTTTCCAGAAGCAACCGAGCGGGGGCGCGGGCATGATCGACAAACCTGGGCGCCTGCTGTCCGTCGATATTCTGCGCGGCATCACGGTCGCGTTCATGATCCTGGTCAACAACAACGGCTCGGGCGACCTGTCGTACCGCGCGCTGAACCACGCACCGTGGAACGGATTTACCCCAACCGACCTCGTGTTTCCGACATTTCTGCTCATCATGGGCGCGTCGCTCCTCTTGTCCAAGCGGGTGGTGACGGCCCGCGCCGCCCTGCCGCATATCCTGCGCCGGACCGTGCTGCTGTTCCTGCTGGGGCTGGTCGTCAATGGGTTTCCGTTCTTCCATCTAGGCACGCTCAGGATCTACG
>CAXTUV010000307.1:0-4465 GCA_964247445.1 uncultured Acidobacteriaceae bacterium
GAGCTCCGCCGGATCCTGCAATACATGCCATACCTTTGCCCCGACGACCCCGGCAAAGGTAGCGATCAAGATCACATTCAGGGCATCGGCATTCATCCCGAACCGCTGGAAGTTCCGGCCCAGAAGCCAAGCGGCGCACAGGGCGGCGAGCGAAAGCATCAGCCCGAAGGTAGGCAGGGAGATAGGTCCGAGGTGGAGGTATGGCAGCATATGTTTCCTAAAACTATAGACGCGGCTGAAGAGGCTACAGTAGATAGGACGCCATGGACGAGCTCCCCATCCTTTACACCGCCGCTGAAATTCAAGCCCGGGTCGCCGAGCTCGGCGCAGAAATTTCTCGGGATCATGCGGGTGAGCCCGTTCTCCTCGTGGGTGTGCTGAAAGGCGCGGCGGTTTTCCTGGCCGACTTGGCCCGCTCCATGCCTACTGAAACAAGTTTCGATTTCGTCGCGGTGCAATCCTATGGGGCCGGCACTGCTTCAAGCGGTCAGGTCCGGCTCCTTAAGGATCTTGATGAGTCCATCGAGGGCCGCAGCGTGGTTCTGGTGGAGGATATTCTCGACACCGGCCTCACGCTTTCCTTTCTGCACACCACCCTGCTGCGCCACCACCCCCGTTCGCTGCGCATCGCCGCGCTGCTTGACAAGCCCGAGCGCCGGCTGAAGCCGATCGAAGCTGATTACGTCGGCTTCCGAATCCCGAACCATTTCGTGGTGGGCTATGGCATGGACCACGCGGAACGCTACCGCAACCTGCCCGACATCCGCCTGCTGGGGGAGCCGCATGAGTAAGGAAGCTTCGCCCGCAACAGACCACAGCCGCGCCTTTCACCTCTTTGCGAGCGCCGAGGCGCTCGCCGCGGCGCTCGACCACACCCTCCTGAAGCCGGAAGCGACCGAGGCGCAGATATGCCAGCTTTGCGCTGAGGCCGCGGAATATACGTTCGCCTGCGCGATGGTCAATCCGTTCTGGGTGCCGACGGCAGCATCCGCGCTGCGCGGCACAGGCGTCCGGGTTGGAACCGTGCTCGGCTTCCCGCTTGGCGCATCACTCACCGCAACCAAAGTCGCCGAAGCCCGGCACACCGCGCAGGCAGGCGCGCGCGACCTGGATATGGTGCTTGCAATCGGCGCACTCAAGTCTGGGCTGCACAGATGGGTTGCCGACGACATCCGCGCTATTGCCGAAGCCGCCCACGATGAGGGCGCGATCCTCAAAGTCATTCTCGAAACCGCCCTGCTGACCGACGACGAAAGGCGGGTCGCGGCCGAGCTTTGCGTGGCGGCAGGCGCGGATTTCGTGAAAACCAGCACAGGCTTTTCCACCGGCGGCGCGACGGCGAAGGACGTGCGGCTGCTGCGGGAAACGGTCGGCGCGCGCTGCGGCGTCAAGGCTTCGGGCGGCATCCGCTCGCTTGCCGATGCGCTCGCCATGGCCGAAGCCGGCGCGAACCGCATCGGCGCGAGCGCATCTGTCGCGATCCTTCGAAGCTATCAAGCCCTGCTGTAATAACCCGGCCCTGGGCGCGTATGCTTGCTCCATCGTTTGCGCGAAAGGAGGGCAGGTTGAGCACCGGCGAGCCATTCAGCCCTGCCCCCGTGGACTACAGCGCCCCCGCGCCGCCTTTGGCCGGAACACTTGTGCCGACGGAGTTTCTGCACCGTCTCGCTGAAGTCATCAGCGCAACCCTGGACCTGCCCAAGCTGCTGCGCGAGACCGCTGAGCTGGTCGGCACGGTGCTGCCCTATCGAATCTTTGCAATTTTTCTGATGCACGACCGCACGGGCGACCTCCGCATGCGGTTCCAAACCGGGCACGAGGCGGAAACCGAGCGGGTGCGCCTTCGGGTGGGCCAAGGCATCGTGGGCAAGGTCGCCGAAACCGGCCAAGCCATGCTGGTCAACGATGTGGCGCGCTCGGCCGACTACATCGAGGTCAACCCGCTGGTCTGCTCGGAGTTGGCCGTACCGCTGATCGCTAAAGGCCGTTTGATCGGCGTCATCGACATTGAAAGCGAGCAGCTGAACTATTTCCGGCCGGAGCACCTGAATCTGCTCTCGCTGACCGGCTCGCGCATCGCGCAAGCCATTGAAAACGCGCGGCTGTACACCCGGGTCGCGCGCCAAGCGCGCACCCTGCGCGTGCTCAACGACATCGCGCGTGAATTCACCTCCATCCTCGACCTCCAAACCCTGTTTGCCCGTATTGGTGAGCTGCTGCACCGCCTGCTCGACTTTCAATTTTTCACCGTGTGGATTGCGGACGAGACTGCTGGTGTGCTGGAAAGCCGCTTTTCGACGCGATTCGGCGAGGTGCTGCACCAAACGGACCGTCTGCCGCTCGATGTCGGACTGGTGGGCCTGGCGATGGAGGAGGGCCGGCTGGTGCATGCGCCCGACGTACGCAAGGACCCGCATTACGAGCTGCGCAACCGGGAAACCCGTTCCGAGCTGATCGTGCCGCTCGTCTACAAGAGCCGCGCCATCGGCGTACTCGACTTGGAACACACGCGCGCCCACTACTTCAACGAGGACCATGAGCGAGCGCTGACGACGTTGGCCTCGCAAATTGCTATATCCATTGAGAACGCCCGGTTATATCAACAGCTCCACGCGCAAGAGCAACGTTTGGAGCAGGACCTGCAGATGGCGCGCGAAGTGCAGCTGCGCCTCCTCCCGCAGACCGCGCCGCGGCACGAGCATGCGCAGCTGGCCGCGATGTTCCTGCCGGCGCGGACCATCGGCGGCGACTTGTACGATTTTCTGCGCTACGACAGCGACCGCACCGCCATCGCGGTCGGGGACGTCAGCGGCAAAGCGGCGCCGGCTGCGCTGTATGCGGCCCTGGTGAGCGGCATCATGCGCTCGGCGGGTGCCGGGCGGCCCGGTCCGGCGGAGATGCTCGCGCTGCTCAACGACGCTCTCCAGGAGCGGCACGTCGCCGCGCAATACGTCACCATGCTGTACGCGGTGTGGAATGACGCGAACATGACCCTGCAGGTGGCGAACGCCGGAGCCTCGCAGCCCATCTTCTACCGTTCGCGGCCGGGCGGGGGTTCGTGCGACCTGGTCAAGGCGGAAGGGTTTCCGCTGGGACTGTTTTCTGAGGTGACCTACGAGGAAATCTCTGTTGCCGCCCGGCCCGGCGACACGCTGGTGTTTATGAGCGACGGGCTGACGGACGCGCAAAACGAAGCCGGCGAAATGTGGGGGCAGGAACAGATCGCGGATCTAGTGCGGGCGCACCCGGGCGCAAGCGCGCGCTGGCTTGCGGAGCTGATCCTGGCCGCGGTCGGCGAGTTTCAGGGCGGGGCCGAGCGGTTCGACGATGAAACCGTGGTGGTGCTGAAAGATCGCTGACGCCGCCCCGTTTAGGATGGGACCGGGGGGCGGCGGACATTTATTTTTAATTTTTAGGATTCGCGGTTGGTGCTCAACGCTCGGAGCATCGGCGGCAGCGTGCAAATGCCGGGGGACAAAAGCATTTCGCACCGGTATGCGCTGCTGGCTGGGCTAGCTGAGGGTGTTTCCCGGATCGAGAACTTTTCAACCGGCGCGGACCCGTGGAGCTCGCTCGGCTGCATGGAAGCACTTGGGGCGCTGGTCGCCAAAGTGGAGGGTAAGGTCGAGGTGACCGGAACGGGCGGGCGCTTGCGGGAGTCGTTCGCGCCGTTGGACTGCGGCAACTCGGGCTCGACGATGCGCATGCTCGCTGGCATTTTGGCCGCACAGGGAGGCCGGTTCACGCTGGTTGGGGATGCGTCGCTGACCAAGCGGCCGATGGAGCGGGTGCGCAAGCCATTGACGGAGATGGGCGGGTCAGTGGTGCTTGAAGACGGGCACGCACCGATGGTCATTGAAGGCCGGCCCTTGCGCGGCATCGAGTACGCGACGCCCACGCCGAGCGCGCAGGTCAAAACCGCGGTGCTGTTCGCGGGGCTGCAAGCCTCCGGGAAAACTGTCGTGCGCGAAACGGTGCGGACGCGCGACCACTCCGAGCTGGCGCTGCAAGCCTTTGGGGCAACGCTCGCGCGCGACCTGCTCAGCGTGACCATTGAGGGCGGGCAAAAGCTGAACGGCCTTGACCTGACCGTGCCGGGCGATATGAGCTCGGCGGCATTTTTTCTGTGCGCGACACTGCTGTTCCCGGGCTCCTCGCTGGTGTTTGACGGGTTGAGCATGAACCCGACCCGGGCTTCGCTGCTCGATGTACTGGCCGGGTTGGGCGGGCGCTTGCAGGTGCTCAACCTGGAGGAAAAGGCGGGCGAGCTGGTCGGGACCGTCCAAATGCACGCGCCCGACCGGGGCACGAAAGGCGCGACGATCCAAGGCGCGCTCGCGGCGCAGCTGATCGACGAGCTGCCTGTGCTGGCCGCGATCGCCCCGTACACCGCGCAGGGCATCCGCATCCGCGACGCGCAAGAATTGCGCGTGAAGGAATCCGATCGGATCGCGCTCGTCGCCCA
>CAXTUV010000308.1:0-252 GCA_964247445.1 uncultured Acidobacteriaceae bacterium
TTGAAGACTCCGGGCGCGATCGCGTTGACGCATATGCCTTGCCGCGACCACTCCACCGCGAGCGAGCGCGTCAGCGAGGCCACGGCCGCCTTGCTCGCGGCATAGGCGGCCACCTCATAAAACCCAACAAAGGATGTCAGCGAAGCAATGTTGATGATGCGTCCGTAGCCGCGCTCGAGCATCGGCGCGCCGAATACCTGACAAGCGCGCAAAGTGCCGGGCAGGTTGGTGTCGAGGATCACGGCCCACTCC
>CAXTUV010000308.1:262-4464 GCA_964247445.1 uncultured Acidobacteriaceae bacterium
GCTTGGTGCGCCCGGCGCAGTTGACCAGGATGTCGACCTTGCCCCAGCGCTCGAGCACTGCGGCGCGCAGGGCTTCGAGCGAGCTTCGGTCCCGGACGTCGGAAGGCAAGCGCAGCGTTGCGCGGCCGTGCGCTTCCACGGCGGCCGCGGCTGCTTCCACCTCGGCGGCGCGGCGCGCGGAGGCGACCACATCCGCGCCGGCTTCGGCCAACCCTAACGTAATGGCGAGGCCCAACCCCGAGGTACCGCCAAGCACCACCGCCGTATGGCCTTCCAAACTGAGCGCCTTCATAACCGCACCATACCTACGGCTCAAGACCCAAGTCAATAAACATCTCTTATCTCCGCGATTGCGTGTAAGTTCCCCCCCCGATAAGCACACACTTATCCTATCCATCAGCAAAGGCCCTGCGGATAACTTTGTGCTTGCTTCCACATCCTTTCAGTCCTAACTTCAGGCATGGAAACCAGACAGTCCCCCTTCCATCGACTCCCGCTGTTCGCGGCGGCTTTGCTTGTCATGGCTCCCGGTGTACAAGCGCAGATTTTCCGCGGCAGTATCGCCGGCAGTGCGATTCCCGGAGCCGCCGGGACCGCGACTGCAATCGCAACCGGCACCGAGCACAAAGCTCCTTCGAGAGGCGCGGGCGAGTACAGCTTTACCGATCTCCCGCTCGGCGCGTACACCGTCACGGTTACGGCTTCCGGCTTCGGTACCGAAAAGGTCGATAAGGTCCCTGTCTCCGCCGGCGTGGTGTACTCGCTCCCGCTTAAGTTGAGCGTCGCCCAAGCCGCCGAAACGGTGGAGGTGTCGGCGGCGAGCCTCTCGCTCGATACCGAATCCACGACGCAGACCACGGTGCTGCCCACCAAAACGGTGCAGGATACGCCGCTGAACGGACGGGACTTTACCCAGCTGATTTCGGTTTCGCCCGGTTATGGCGGCTACTCCGGCAACGGCTTCGGCTCGGTCAATGGTTCGCGCGCCAACCAAGTCAACTGGCAAATCGACGGATCGGATAACAACGACCTTTGGCATAACATCCCCGCCGTCAACCAGAGCGGTGTTTCGGGCATCGCCGGGGTAACTTTGCCGATTGACTCCATCGAGCAGTTCTCGCAGCAGACTGAATCGAGCGCCGAAGCGGGCCGCAATGTCGGCGGTACCGTCAACGTCGTGACTAAGTCCGGCACCAACCAAATTCATGGCACGGCCTATTACTTCAATCGCAACGAGTTCTTCGCGGCAAACAATCCGTTTGCCACGCCGGACGCCGACGGGAAGGTGGTTAAGAATAAACTGCGCAACCAGCAGTATGGCGGCTCCATCGGCGGCCCTATCCTGCGGGACAAATTGTTTTACTTCGCGAACTTCGAGAAGCAGCAGTTCATCATTCAAAGCCCCGCTTCCATTACGGAACCCTCGCTGGCCTATCAGGCGCAAGCCGAGCAGGTGCTGAATCAATTCGGCATTCCCGTCAACCCAGTGCAGCTCGGCGTACTGAACACTGTCTTTCCGTCGTTCGCGACCGGCGGCGCGGCGACGACCAACAACTACACCAACGCTTCACCGATCACCGGTTACAGTTACAACGGCGTTGCAAAAATTGATTGGAACATCAATAGTAAGAATTCGCTTGCCGGACGCGCCTATGGCGGGCAAGGGAATCAGACCGCGCCGGTAGGTTCGTTGATTCCGTATTATTTTGAAACGGCTCCGATCCATGTGTTCAATTACTCCGCAGTGCTGAACACAACGCTGAGCAGCCGCATCACCAACCAGTTGGTTGCGAGCGTCAACTACTTCAACCAGGTTTTCTACGACCAGAACCATAACTTCAATGCCGCCGCGCTCGGGCTTAATACCGGTGTCGGCCCAGGGTTAAGCGGGACGCCGGGCATCACGATCAGCGGCTTCGACAACCTGAACAATGCCACTCCTCCCTCGGGCCGCAACGACATTACCGGTGTGCTCGACGACAGTGTGTCCATGGTCATCGGCAAGCACAATCTCCGCTTCGGGGGCGAATACCGCAACGCGCAGCTTGATGAGTTCTATCAGCGCAGGCAGCGCGGGGCGTTCACCTATCAGGGTTCACAAGGGCCTTGGGCTTCGCCCGAAAATGCCGCGACCAACACCACCAATGCACCCACAGCGTGCGAAACAAACTTCGGCGTTTTCAATCCGGGAAACACCGCGCCTCTCTATACCGACACGCCGACCCTGGCGCTCGCCGACTATCTAGCCGGCTGCACTTACTCGGACGGCATCGTGCGCGGCGACACCAAGCGCCAAGTATTCGTTAACACATATGCGTTCTACGGTCAGGATGCTTGGCAGCTTACCCCTTTGTTGAATATCAATGCCGGAATACGTTACGACTATCTCGGGCCATTGCATAACGATTCACAAGATCTTTCCGTGTTCCGCCCCGATATCCCCAACCTGCCCGTGCCCGGCATCGCCTTCCAAGGCGCGCAGGTCAGCAGCCTGTACAACCCGGCGCACAACAACGTAAGCCCGCGTGTGGGGGTTTCCTACAAGGCAAGCCCACAAACAGTGGTGCGCGCCGGCTTCGGCATCTTCTTCGATGAACCCAACCTGAACCCATTCCTTGACAACCGGCCTCCAAACGGCGGCGCCTCGGGTGCGGAAAGCAATCCCGCCGGTCCGAATCCGGCCGCGAATATCGGGCAGAACTTCCAGATCATCCCGACAAATGGAGCGGCTCTGTTTCCCGCGAGCGCAACTTTCACACCCAGCCAAAGCTACAACCTGTTTTCGGTCGACCCGAACTTCCGCAGCGCTTACTCCTACAGCTACAACTTCAACCTAGAGCAGAAGCTCAGCCCAAGCCTTCTCGCGACTTTCGGCTATGTGGGCGCTGAGGGCCGCAAGCAGCTTTACATCCGCGACCTGAACCAAGCAGCGGTCGGCTCCACCTCGCTCGGCACTTTTGGGCAAAACGCGACGCGACCCTATGGAGCGCAGTTTCCGTACTACGGAGTCATCAATCAGATTACCTCCGGCGGCACGTCGAATTACAACTCGCTCCAGCTCACGCTTAAGTCCAGCAACTACCATGGACTTACCTCGCAGTTCGCTTACACTTGGGCGCATAACCTCGACGTCATCACCCAGTACCGCAACGCATCGCCGCAAAACTCGTTCGACCTGAAAGGCGACTACGGCAATTCCGACTATGATGTCCGCAATACCTTTGTCGCCTTCCTCAACTACACCGTCCCACGTCTGCCGGGCCCGCATTGGCTCGGCGCGGGTTGGCAGCTCAACAGCCTGCTGACCTTCCGCGCGGGCACGCCCTACAGCATCTTCACCGGCGTGGACTCAAGCGGCACCGGCGAGGGTGAGGACCGGGCCGACCAAGCCGGTCCGCAGGTCGCGGGGGCGCGCACCATCACAAACCACAGCGGCGTCCTGCAATACTTCACCAACGGCGCGACCGCCAGCCCGACCTTCACCACGCCCACCAATGCTTACGGCGACGCGCGCCGCAATCAGTTTTACGGTCCCGGCTACAACGATGTCGACTTCTCGGTTTTCAAGGACGGCCACATCACGGAACGGGTCAGCGCGCAGTTCCGGGTGGAGATGTTCAACCTGCTTAACAACATCAACCTTGCTCCGCCGGACACGAACTTGAGTGATGGAACGGCCTTCGGAACTGTCACGCAAACCATCGGCTACTACAACGGCGCTCCCGGCATCGGCCCCGGCGAGCCGTTCAATACGCAGCTTGCCCTTAAAATCATTTTCTAAAGTGGAGCTACCAACGACATGCCAGTAACCCGCCGTGATTTCCTCTTCCGCGTCGGCGCGGCCGGCGGCTTCAATGCCGCTTTCGCCGCCCTCAACGGCCTCGGACTCACGCCTCCTCCGGTTTCATCCGTGTCCACGCCGCTGCCTGCCGCCACAGGCAACGGCGCGAAAGTCGTCATCCTCGGCGGAGGCATCGCGGGCCTGGTCGCCGCGTATGAAGCCCGTGCGGCCGGGTTCACGCCCACGGTGCTTGAAGCCCGCCCGCGCCCGGGCGGCCGTAACTGGACCGTGCGCGGCGGCGACTCGATCACGCTGGAAGGCATGCCGGCGCAGAACTGCGCCTTCGAGGACGGTCACTATCAGAACGTCGGCCCGGCGCGGCTGCCTTCCATCCACCGCACGATGCTGGGCTACTGCCGGT
>CAXTUV010000309.1:0-4464 GCA_964247445.1 uncultured Acidobacteriaceae bacterium
GTGTGCCGCAGTCGATCATCAACAACAACTTCAACAACTTCGGCCCGCGCGTCGGCTTCGCCTATGACTTATACGGGAATTGCCGCACGGTAGTGCGCGGCGGCTACGGTATCTTCTACTTCCTCGATCGCGGCGGCATCGACAACCAGCTGGGCCAACAAGTGCCATTCGGTGGAAGCGTGAGCTACGCGGCGAGCGCGGGTAACCGCATCACGCTGACCGGGCAAACTATTGCCGGTAACAACAGCAATGCAAACGCAACCCAGCCGCTGCCGCAGCCCGGCTACCCGAACTTCAACCCGAACGTGCCGCCGGCGGGCATCAACATCATCGCGGTTAACCGCAACGAGAAAACGCCGAATGTGCAGCAGTATGATCTCCAGCTACAGCAGCAGTTCGGCGAGAAAACCGTAATCACGATCGGTTACGTCGGCAATAAGAGCACCCATCTTTCCACCGGATATAACTACAATACGAATCCGAGCGGTGCGACCAGCGGCGCGGTCAGCTTTCCCACGCTCGGCCAGGTGATCCTGAATAACACGAGCGGCGTTTCCAATTACAACAGCCTACAAGCACAACTCAATTACAAGGTTCGCCAGGGTTTCACTTTCACCAGCTCTTACACTTTCTCGCATAACCTCGACAATACGGACGGTTACCTCGGCTTTTTCGCGGTCAGCCCACTCGACGCTTACAACACCCGCGCAAACCACGGCAACTCCTCGCTCGACCAGCGGAATGTGTTTGTCGCGAGCGCGCTGTATGATCTACCGTTCGGCCACGGTCATGCCATCGGCAACAGCTGGGGCCGCGGGCTTGAGCTGGCGGCGGGCGGCTGGCAGGTGAACAGTATCGTGCAGGTGGAAGGCGGCACGCCATTCACAATCGAAAACAATGTTTTCGGGCAAAGCTTCAGCCCGCGTCCGAACGCGGCGGGCCCGATTGTGATTACGCGCGACGTGCACAACCAGTACTTTACCGGCAGCTTTACACTGCCGCCCGCGGGAACGCCGGGCAACGTTGCGCGCAACGCGTTCTACGGACCCGGATTGGCCGAGGGTGACTTATCCGTATTCAAGAACCTTCACTTCGTCGAGCGCGTCGGCACGGAACTGCGTGGGGAAATCTTCAACATCACCAACACTCCGCAGTTCGCCGGGCCGGATACCAACCTGGGTGACGCGGTCAACAATAACGGCGTGTATACCATCGGCCCGTCCAGCAACTTCGGCCACATCACCTCGACCCGTCAGGCTTCCGAGCGGCAGATCCAGGTCGCGGTCCGGTTCACTTTCTAAATGGCTTCACAAACCAGGCGCCGCGCGGTTCATCCCGTGCGGCGCTTTTTTGTTCGATACTAAAAAACGCCATGCGCCTGCTCCTCTTCCTGCTATTGCCGATGTTTGCCTTTGCGCAAGCGCCCACCATCGCGAAAATCGACCCGCCGAACTGGTTTGCCGCGCTGCCCGCGCCGTTGCTGCTGATCCACGGCGAAAATCTTTCGGGCGCGCGATTCACCATCAGTAATCCCGCCCTGCACATCGAGGCGCAGAATGTTTCGGAAAACGGCCACTGGGCCACGGTACAGCTGGACCAGGCACCCGCCAGCCCCGAGACGGTCGAGATCACAGCAACGACAGCATCCGGCAAGACCCAGGCTCGGTTTCCATTCACCGCGCGCCGAAGCGATCAGCCCCAAGGCTTCAACCAGAAAGATGTGCTGTATCTACTGCTGACCGATCGCTTTGCCGACGGCGACCCGGCGAATGACGGACCTGACCACGCCGCGCAAGCGAAGCTGGTGCGTGGCTGGCACGGCGGCGACCTTCGCGGAGTCGAGAAGCATTTGGACTATCTCCAGTCGCTCGGCGTAACGACGGTTTGGTGTACACCCTTCTATCAAAATCACAGCCCCGAAGCCTATCACGGCTATCATGCGACAGATCTCTACGCGGTTGACGAGCACTTCGGGACGCTTGCGGACTTACAAAGCCTGGTGCGCGCCGCCCATCAGCGGGGCATGAAGCTCATCCTTGATACGGTTCCGAACCATGTCGGCCCGAAGCACCCTTGGGTCGAGGACGAACCCGAACCAGATTGGTTCCACGGCACGGAGGAGGACCATCGCGAGGCCGTTGGCGAGTTTGCCGCGCTGATTGACCCGCACGCTCCCTGGCGCGACCAGCGCGACATCCTGGAAGGCTGGTTCGTGGACCAGCTGCCCGACCTGAACCAGGAAAACCCGGACATGCGCCGCTACCTGATCCAAAACGTGATTTGGTGGGTGGAGGAGTCGGGCGCGGACGGGCTGCGCATCGACACGTTTCCCTATGTCGGCCGGCCGTTCTGGCACGACTTTCATGCTGAGCTGCACGCGCTCTACCCAGGGCTGACGAGCGTGGGCGAGGTGTTCAACTCGAACCCGTCGATCATCTCGTCCTTTGTCGGGGGTGTAGCGCGCGGCGACCTCGATGGGCAGGTCGACACCGGACTGACGACCGCGTTTGACTTCCCGTCTTTCATCGCACTAGGCCACATCCTGCTTGAGGAGAAATCGATGAGCCTGTACGCAGACGTGCTGCGGCAAGACTCGCTCTACCCGCACCCTGAGCGCCTAGTGACCCTGCTCGACAACCATGACACGCCGCGCTTCCTGTCCGAGCCCGGCGCGACGGTCGCGAAGCTGAAGCTTGCCTACGCAATCGAGCTCACGACGCGCGGTATCCCGCAGATTTACTCGGGCGACGAGATTGGGATGGAGGGCGGTAAGGACCCGGATAACCGCCGCGACTTCCCCGGCGGCTTCGGCGGCGCGTCCGCGTTTACCGATACCGGGCGTACCGCTGTGCAGCGCGAGGTACATGACTGGGTCCGGCAGTTCCTGCACTGGCGCGCGGAGTACCCTGAGCTGAACGCAGGCGGCGAACAGGTGCTGTACGCGGACGGCGACACGCTGGTCTACGCGCGCGGTTTCTCGCTGGAGCGGGGCTGCGTGCCGGGCAAGGGCCGGATCGTGGTCGCGGTGAACAAGGGCGACAAGCCGGAGTCCGTGATATTCGACACGGAAAATACGGCACTGACGGGGTGTACGGCGGGGAAGGTTCTGCTGGGGACGGCACCGAGGCTGGATGCGGGGAAGCAGACGCTGACGGTCGCGCCGGGGGTGAGTTTGGGGGAGTGGCGGTGAATGATTATGGGGACTATGAAACGCTTTACTGCGTATGTAGATGATAGTGGAAGCGAGCCGACTCAACCACTTTTTGTGCTTGGTGGATTGGTTTTACCTGCTGATGACTGGTCTACTGTGACCAAGGCGTGGAATGGGGTTCTCGCTCAACCTCCATCTGTTTTTAACTTCAGAGCATCGCAGGTATGGACTCCATACTCAAATGGAGGGCAGGACTTTGCAGGTCTATTGGATCCCGAACGAAGAGAAAAAGTAGGTGCCTTAGTGCAAGCATTACTCATTCCTTGCTGCCCAATGCTGATATCGTGTCGAATGGAGTGGGCCACCTTTCAAGCATTTGCAAAAGATTTTGCTTTACCGAAAGGCAAACACAACCCTTATTTCTATCTGTACTACGGGATCATCTTTCTCATGGCGAAGATGGGCATAGAGAAAGGCAATAGAAGCGTTACTGATTTCACTTTTGATCAACACGGAGATATTGGTAGAGACGTTAAGGCTCTCTATTCAGAGTTTAAACGGAGGTGCGGTCCTGCCTACCAACAAAGGATAGGTGTCCAACCTGAATTCGAGGATGAGAAAGTCTGCATCCCCTTGCAGTCAGCAGATCTCTTCGCTTGGTATGCTCGAAGACATTTTTTACAGACACTGAAGACCGATTGGCATCTTGGGATTTGGGCTTGGTTCCACGAGTTCCATCACAAAATGCTCGTCGAAAGAGACGACCTGGAACACATCGCAAAAGTTTTCAACATTCCTCCAAGTAAATGATAGATGCAGCATGTCTTTCGCTTAGGGCGGTTTACTTATTTCACTCTCCTAACACTTTGCCGCCTTTCATATTCGCGATGTACCGGGGCGCGTTCAGCTTCCGACCGCTCGACTCGCGCGACATGTACCGGACCTTGCCGAAGATGGGCCGCTCGCCCCAGGCTCGGTCGTGGACGCCGCAGATCGCCCAGGCGATATTGGCGTACCCGTTCGGGTCGCGGCCGTCGAGGAAATACCTATCGTTGAGATACACGCAATTCTCGAACGCTTCGGCCGGGGTGCGGCTCCACTCTAGAATCTTCTTGCCCCAATACATCCTAAGTTGGTTGTGCATCCAGCCGGCTTTCGCGGCCTGCTGCTGGGCCGCGTTCCATAGGTCGTCGTGGGTTTCCGCGCGTTCCATCTGCTCGCGGGTGTAGAGGTTGGGCCGGGGATCGCGGGCATGTTTCTTCAGGGTTTCTTTCGCCCACTCCGGCGCGCAGCCGATGTTATCGTACTCCGGC
>CAXTUV010000310.1:0-4452 GCA_964247445.1 uncultured Acidobacteriaceae bacterium
GTATACGCACGACTCCATCGGCCTGGGCGAAGACGGCCCGACGCACCAGCCGATCGACCACCTTATGATGCTGCGCGCGATACCGCACTTGATCGACTTCCGGCCCGCGGACGCGAACGAAACCGCCGCCTGCTGGCGCTTGGCGCTCGAGCACAAGGAAACCAGTTTCATGGCGCTGTCCCGCCAGGATCTGCCCATTCTTGACCCTGCCAAGATCGACATCTTTGAGGGCGTGAGCCGGGGCGCATACGTCGTCGACAAGGGGAGCGACTCGCCGGATATCCTTCTGCTCTCTACCGGGGCCGAGGTTTGGCAGATCATCAAGGCCGCGGCCAAGCTGAAGGAGGAGGGCATCACCGCCCGGATCGTGTCCTTCCCGAGCTGGCAGCTTTTTGAGCGGCAGCCGGCGAGCTACAAGCTCGAAGTGCTGCCGGAGGGCTTGCCGAAGCTTGCGGTCGAGGCAGGCGCGACGCTCGGCTGGTGGAAGTGGGTCGGCAAGCACGGCGACGTGCTCGGGCTGGACCGCTTTGGCGCGTCGGCTCCTGGAACGCTGGCGCTCGAAAAGCTCGGGTTCGGGGTCGACAATATCGCGGCCCGCGCCAAGGAGCTGCTGGCAAAGGCAGGCAAGGAGATCCCGGCGTTCGCTGCGATCAACGATAAGTAGCCTCACGGAAGCCGGCGCGACTCACACCTCGCGCCGGCACAGCACGGCACCAGGAAAGGAAGCATGACAAACCAGCAGCTTTATCTTGCGATCGGCATACCTTCCATCCTGGCGCTTGCCAACCTTACGATCGTCCTTATTGGATTCCTTGTACAAAGCAAGAACCTTGACAAGCGCTTCGATCAAGTCGACAAGCGCTTCGATCAAGTCGACAAGCGCTTCGACCGATTAGAAGCGAGGGTGGATCGCATGGACACGACCTTGCACGAGATCCATCTCATGCTGGGCCGCCATGATGCGCGCCTCGACGCCCTAGAGAAGGAAAAGTCCTGACACAAAGGCAGCGCCCCGGAACCAGCCGGGCTTGTTCTGAAAGCCCTCGCTTATTGCGCTCCCATCAACATCCGTCGCATCTTAAGGAAGAATGAGCAAGTTCAGCACGGTTTTGTGGGATACTGGCGGCGTTCTGCTGACCAACGGTTGGGACCACAACGAGCGCAAGGCGGTATTCGACCGGTTCGCAGTTCCCCAAACTGTGCGCGACGCCTTCGAGCAGCGCCATGAAACGGCAAACGATTCCTGGGAAAAGGGAACCATCGACTTTGAGCAGTATCTGGCGGAGACGCTGTTTTTCGAGCCCCGTCCGTATACCCCGGCTCAGATGCGGCAGGCGATTGAGGCAGAGTCCCGGCTAATTCCCAACACAGCTATGCCCGTGCTCCAGGAGCTGCATGCACGTGGCGTGCGCATGGGCCAGCTCAATAACGAGTCGCGCGAGCTGAACGACGTCCGCCTCGAAAAGTTCGGCCTAAAGCAGTACTTGAGCGTGTTCTTTTGCTCCGGCTACGTGCGCCTGCGCAAGCCCGACCCCGCCATCTACCGCCTAGCGCTTGAGGTGCTGCAAACCCCAGCGGCGGAGTGCATCTTCATCGACGACCGCGAAAAAAACGCCGAAGCCGCCCGTGCGGTCGGTATCCACGCCATCCACTACACCGGCCCCGACGCTCTGCGGGCCGAACTCACGCATTTAGGCATGCTTAAAACATCGAGAGAACATGACAATTAGCGATCAACCTGTTACCCCGGATCAACTGCCCCAAGCCTCGGACACCGCGAAAGATCGTCGTGCCGAGCCGACCGTCGTGGTCATTTTCGGTGCATCCGGCGATTTAACCAAGAAGAAGCTTTTACCCGCGCTCTTCCACCTGGAACAGAGCGGTCTCCTGCCGGAAGAGTTCGCGGTGGTGGGCGTCGCGAGGCGCGACCTGTCGCAAACCTTCAACCCGGACATGAAGAAGGCAATCGTCGCCTCCGGCGTGAACGAGGGCGACTCGCAGCTCACCCCATTCATGGAGAAGGTAAGCTACTTCACCACAAATTTCGATGACTCCGCAGGCTATGGACGGCTGAAAGATACGCTCGCGAAGATTGACGGGGAGAAGGGAACCAAGGGCAACCGGCTGTTCTACCTCGCCGTCGCTCCGGAGTACTTCGGGGAGATTGTTGAAAAGCTAGGCGAGCACGAGATGCAGAAAGCCGCCGAGGGCGCGACGGTGCGCGTCATTATCGAGAAGCCCTTCGGGCATGACCTTGACTCCGCCCGCGCGCTCAATGACGAAGTCGCCAAGGTCTTCTCCGAGGAGCAAATCTTCCGCATCGACCACTATCTCGGCAAGGAGACGGTGCAAAATATCCTGGTGTTTCGGTTCGCCAATGCGATGTTCGAGCCGCTGTGGAATGCCCAATACATCGAAAATGTGCAGATCACGGCCGCTGAGTCAATCGGCATTGAAGGCCGCGGGCCGTTTTACGAGAAGGCCGGAGCATCGCGCGACATCCTGCAAAACCACATGATGGAGATGCTTTCATTCGTCGCGATCGAGCCGCCCGCGAAGTTCGAAGCCGCGGGCATACTTGAGGAAAAAACCAAGCTCTTCAAGGCGATTCGGCCGCTCACGACCGAAAACTCCGCGCGCGGTCAGTACGGCGCGGGCGACGTAGGCGGCGAGCAAGCCAAGCCGTACCGCGAGGAAGACCGCGTCGACCCCCACTCGACGACCGAAACCTTTGCCGCCGTAAAGCTTGAAATCGATACACCGCGTTGGAAGGGTGTTCCGTTTTACGTACGCGCGGGCAAGCGGCTGGCGAAACGCGTCACTGAGATTGTGATCGAGTTCAAGCCGCCCGCGAAAGAGCTGTTCGGTAAAACGTCGGCGAACCTGCTGCGCATCCGCATTCAGCCGGATGAGGGCATTACCTTCCTGTTCGGCAATAAGCTGCCGACGCCGGACACAACCATCGTGCCGGTTGCCGCGAGCTTCAAGTACAACGATACGTTTGGAAAATATACCGCGAACGGCTACGAACGGCTGCTGCTTGATGCCATGCTGGGCGATGCGACCCTGTTCTCGCACCGTGAGGCAGTGGAGGTGGCATGGGCGCTGTACACGCCGCTTCTGGAGGAGTGGACGAAGCATCCGCCGACGGACTTCCCGAATTACGCGAGGGGAAGCTGGGGGCCGAAATCAGCCGACGAACTGCTGGCCAAAGACAACCACGCTTGGCACACGGTATAAGGGAGCCTCATGGCAAACCGCGTTCACGTCAACTATCGCATTTCGAGCGACCATGCCCACCTAGCCGAGCTCGCGGCGGAGCACTTTCAACTCCGCGTCGCGCAAGCCGTCGAAAAGCGTGGCCGGGCGCGGGTCGCCATCTCCGGCGGCAACACGCCCAAGGACATGTTTTCGCTCCTATCCGACCCTGAGAAGCCGTTCGCAAAGGCGATCTCCTGGGACAAGCTGGAACTGTTTTTCGTCGACGAGCGCACGGTCGGCCCGGATGACCCGGACTCAAACTACGGCATGACGCGCGAGCACCTGCTCTCGAAGGTAGGGATCCCGGCGGAGAACGTCCACCGCATCGAGGGTGAGCGCGACCCGGAAGAGGCGGCCTCGCTATACGAGTCGGAAATCCGTAAGGCATTCCGGCTTGAAGGCGCGGAAGGACCGCGCTTCGACCTGATTTGGCTGGGGCTGGGCGATGACGGCCATACCGCTTCCATCTTTCCGCATACGGAAGGCGTCCATGAAATCGGACGTATCGCGTTTGCGAATCACGTGCCGCAAAAGAATACCTGGCGCATTTCGCTGTCCGCGCCGGTCATCAATGCCGGGCTCGATGTGGTGTTCCTTGTTTCCGGCGAGCCCAAGGCCGGGCCGCTGGAGCGTGTGCTGTTCGGCGAGCGCGACCCGGAAGAAACACCGGCGCAGCTGATCCTACCCGCGGACGGCGAGCTTACCTTCATCGTGGACCCGCGTGCCGCCCTTAAGCTGCCAGCGCCCGGGCCCGACGGCGTGGGCAGAACGGAGATCGCGCGATGATTCTGGCCGGGGACGTCGGCGGCACCAAAGTCCACCTTTGCCTCTATGAGTTCGAGGATGGACGGCTCCGCCACGTTACGGATGCGCGCTTCCCAGCGCCGAAATCTCCAGGGTTGGAGATGATCGTCCGAGAGTTTCTCGGCAACCAGAAGCACCCGGAAGTGAGCGCGGCTTGCATCGGAGTCCCGGGTCCGGTGCGCAACGGCCGGCTCAAACTCACGAACCTTCCCTGGCTGCTGGACGCGCGCGAGCTGGCCCGCGACCTGGGGATCGACCACCTTTTCCTGATCAATGATCTGGAAGCAAACGGCTACGGTATTCCCGAGCTCACGCGCGACCAGGTGTACACGCTTTCGGTCGGCGACCCGAGCGCCCTCGGCAATCGCGGCCTGGTTTCGGCCGGAA
>CAXTUV010000311.1:0-4442 GCA_964247445.1 uncultured Acidobacteriaceae bacterium
TCGAAGGCCGCCTGACAACCCGGGCCGGGGATGACAAGGAAACCAACAAAAAGGTGTATCGGACAGAGATCGTCATCAACGACATGGTCCTGCTTTCCGGCAAGGGCGAGAGTGCGGGCGACGGCGACAGCTACTCCGGCGGCGGCAATTACCGGCGTGAAACCAACGGCTCGCGCGCGAACACCGCCTCGTTCGACCCGCGCTCGCAGGCTCCGCAGGACGACTATGCCCACGCCGAGATCACGGATGACGACATTCCCTTCTAGCCCGCGTTCGCATCTGAACAGGATGGGAGACAAGCCATGAAGGAGTTCCGCTGTGCGAACGTGGGCTACTCGGAGTGCGACTGGAAGCTGGAGGGCCACTCGGAAGAGGAAATGGTTCCGCTGATTGAGGACCATGCTTTCAAGGTGCATCACCTTGAGCTGAAGGATGAAGCTGTCACGCATGTTCGCCAAGCCATCCACGATGTCGCCTAGGCTAGACTGCAATCATGCTGAGTGAGGACGAGTTCCGCCGGGAAGCCGACAGCGCTGTCGAGGCCTTAAAGCAAGCCTTGATTGAGCAGGAAGCGGAAGGCGGCTTCGAGGTCGAGGAAAACAACGGCGTGCTGAATGTGGTCTTCGAGCAGCCCCCGGGTAAGTTCGTGGTGACGCCGAACACACCCGTGCGGCAGGTGTGGATTTCAGCGCTGTCCACCTCATTCAAGCTGGATTGGAGCGCGGCTGATAAACAGTTCGTGCTGACCAAAACAGGTGAAACATTACAGCCGCTTACCGGGCGTCTGATTCAGCAACACCTCGCAGACTGATGCCGTCCCGTAGGTCCATTCCTTCGTAGCGCGCGCTCCGTTACTTCCGCTGATGCGCGCCTCCTACCTCGGCGCGCGTTTCTTTCGGCCCGAGCGCATTACCTACGGCTTCGAGCAGCGCCACGCCCATGGCAAGGGCGCGGCGTGCGTCCTTGGAGCCGAGCAGCTTGCGGCCCGAAGCGAATAGGGATGGTGGGGTGGCGGCAGGCTCCGCCGTGAGAATGGGCTCGACATTGTTCAACACTCGATGCAGCGCCTCGGGATTCAGCTTGCCCGCAAGGTCGATCAGCACAAGCAGATTGCGGATAGCCTGCATCGACTGCGGTGTGGTGATGACACTCGTGACCTGGGTCAACACCTCATCACCCGCGCCCAGCAAGCCGCGGACGAAATCGAGGGTCTTGGTGTCATGCAGGGTTTGGAGCGTACGGTACGCATTCAGAACTGCGTCTGCATGCTCCAAAGGTGCTGCGTCGAGTTTGCGCTGGGTATCCTCAATTGCCGGCCGAGGATGCGGACGAATCTCCACTGCTTTCGCCATGATCAGCTCCTCGCCCCATTCATGCCGGCGATTTGGACCAGCGGCTTTGTCCCAGGCTGGTGATAGCCGGGACGCTTCCATTTGCGTTCGACCTCCACGCCGTTCTGTGGGGTGGGGTGGCCGTTGCGGAAGTTAATCGCCCGCAACGGGTTCTGGCCCTTGTACGGCAGCACGGTCATCTTGACCGCGAGCTCCTTGTATGCCGGGGTATGGGTTGCGTTGTCCACGTCGCTCGAGCTCAGCCGGTTCACCGGCTCGGTGCCGAGCGCGGTGTTCAGGGGGACGAAGAGCTGATTCCCTTTCACGCGGTCAGTCACAAGCGCCTGCATTCGCAGCGTGTCTCGGCGCGAAGTGATGTCGACCCACTGCCCGCTCGTGATGTCGTGCTGCGCGGCGAGCTCCGGTGAAACCTCGACCCAACGCTCGGGCGTGGTTTCCTGCATCCCGGGTACGCGCAAGGTCATATTGCCTTCGTGGAAGTGCTCCATCGTGCGCCCGTTGTTCAGGTGCAGGTTAAACTCCTCATCCTCGATCTCGATGGGAACGCGATGTTCCAGCGGGTAAAACTTGGCCTTATTGTCCGGCAGCGGAAAGCCGTTCTCGTACAGCAGCGGCTGGTCGGAGCCGTCGATCGCCACCGGCCACTGAAGAGTCTTATAACCTTCCAGGCGGTCATAACTCACACCGGCGAAGATCGGCGCAAGCGAGGCGCACTCGTCCATGATCTGCGAAGGGTGCGTATAGTCCCACTTCGCCCCCAAGCGGTTCGCGACATCCTGCACGATGCGCCAGTCGGGCCTGGACTCGCCCAACGGCTCAAACACTTGATAAAGGCGCTGAATGCGCCGCTCGGTATTCGTGAACGTACCGTCCTTCTCAAGCGAAGGGCTTGCCGGCAGCACCACGTCGGCGAACCGGCAAGTCTCCGAGAAGAAGATGTCCTGCACCACGAAGAACTCAAGCCGCTCAAAACCGCCCGCCACATGATTCGCGTTGGAATCGGCTGAGTACATGTCCTCGCCGAAGAGATAGATACCGCGCAGCTTGCCGTCGTACACAGCATCGATCATCTGGTGGTTATCGAGGCCGCGCGTCTTTTCGAGCTTGACGCCCCAGATCTTTTCGTAGCGCTCGTGCGCCTGCTCATCGTCCACGCTCTCGTAGCCTGGGAACATGTTGGGCATGCAGCCCATGTCGCTCGCACCCTGCACATTATTGTGGCCGCGCAGCGGGTACGCGCCGGTGCCGGGCCGCATGTAGTTCCCTGTCGCGAGCAGCAGGTTTGAGATGGCGGTTGAGGTGTCCGAACCCATCACATGCTGCGTGACGCCCATCGCCCACAAGGCGCAAACCCGGTCTTCCTTCGCGATCAGCTCCGCGATCTCCTTGAGCTTGACCGCCGGGATGCCGGTCGCCTGCTCCGCCACTTCCATCGTCGCCCACTTCAGGCTCTGGTAGTAGGCGTCAAAGCCATTCACCCAGCGCTCGATAAAGTCCATTTTTGCCAGGCCGGAGTCGATGATGTGCTTGGTCATCGCGGACAGCCATACGATGTCGGTACCGGGCTTGGGCGAGAAGAAAATGTCCGCGCGCCGCGCCATCTCGTGCTCACGGATGTCGGCGACGACGATCTTGAGCCCGTGATTCTTCTGCGCTTGCTTCAAGCGCGTGGCCCACACAGGGTGGCTTTCCGAGGTGTTCGTGCCGATGCACAGGACGAGCGAGGCCTTGCCCATGTCGTGTATAGAGCCAGAGTCGCCGCCATAACCTACCGTGCGGAACAAGCCCTGCGTGGCGGGCGATTGGCAGTACCGCGAGCAGTTATCGACATTGTTGGTGCCGACCACGGCGCGGGCCAGCTTCTGCATCAGGTAGCCCTCCTCATTCGTGGTTTTCGAGGAAGCGATGAAGCCGAGCGCGTCAGGTCCGTGCTCCTGCTTGATGGCCGAAAACTTTTGCCCGATCAGGTCAAGCGCCTCTTCCCAGCTCGCTTGCCGAAAGGTTTCGCCGTCCGCGTTGCGGATCAAGGGCTTGGTCAGGCGATCGGGGGAGTTGACGTAATCCCAACCGAACTTGCCCTTGACGCAGGTGGAAATGTCGTTTGTCGCGCCATGGTACGGCTCCACCTTGAGGATGTGCCGCGAATCCGGCTGCGTCCAGATATCGAACGAGCAGCCCACGCCGCAGTAGGTGCAGACTGTTTTTGTTACCTTATTGCGCATCGTGCGCATGGCGGCTTCGGTTTCCGAGACCTTCAAAATCGGTCCATAGCCCATCTCCGGCTCGACCGCCTTCACCAGGTCGATCAGTTTCTCGAGCGGCTTCGCCGGCCAGTTCGTCATGTAGCCCGCGTGGCCGATCATGGATTTTTCCATCAGCGCATTGCAGGGACAAACCGTGATGCAGTGTCCGCAGGAAACGCACGAGGAGCCGCCGATGGCATGGCCGCCGTCCCACTGCACGCGAGGGTGCGGATCTTCCCAATTGATCGACAAGGTTTCGTTGACCTGGTAGTTTTGGCAGGCCTGCACGCAGCGCCCGCACAGGATGCACTGGTCGGGGTCGTAGCGGTAGTACGGATTGGTTTCGTCTTTTGCGTACGGCTTGGTCAGGTACGGGTGTTCCTGGTGCTCCACCTTGAGCAGCGCCGTGGTGTTATGGACGGTGCAGTTGCCGTTGTTGTTGTCGCACACCGTGCAGTACAGCAGGTGGTTGCCCAGGATGACGTCGAAAGCCTCAGCCTGCGCGCTCTTAGCCCGGGCGCTCTCGGTCACCACTTGGGCACCCTCGGCGACTTTAGTCGCGCACGCGCGTACCAGCTCACCATCTACCTCAACCATGCATGTATCGCAGGTCCGGATGGGCCCGAGCTGCGGGAGATAGCAGACATGCGGCACCTCGCCCGGTGTTCCGTCCAGGGTGCGCTTGAGCGCGTCGATCAATAGCTCCCCGGCAAGGGCATGCACGGGCGCGCCGTTCACGGTGATGGAGCACTCGGGCAAGTGATCCTCATTCTCCGGATAAATCGGCAAAAACGGTGAAGCGGCGGTGTGCGTCGTGGTAGCCATAATCTTCCTTGATGCTAAAACA
>CAXTUV010000312.1:0-4433 GCA_964247445.1 uncultured Acidobacteriaceae bacterium
GAGCAGGCGCTCTTTAGTTTTTCGGTCGACGGTAGAAAATCCGTGCTTCCCATAGAAGCGGATCGCCCAAACGGCATCGGCCCAGGCACCGATCAGGATGGGACGCTCTGTTTGACGGCGCAAGTGGTTCAGCAAGGCGGTCCCTATGCCGCGTCCTTGTGCGCCACTGGCCACATACGCGTGGCGGATGAGCGTGACATCCTTGACGTTCTGGATTCCCATGACCCCGAGAATACGATCCTGTTCCAAGTAGCAGGAGAAGCCGACACCCGCATGTGTCTCTCGCTGTAGCTCCTCCGCGCTCATGTAAGGCTCGTGCCAACAGTCCGTCGGGATCACACCCTTGTAGGCCTGCGCGCCATCGTTCACAACTCTTAAGATTTCGGCTTGTTCGTCCGGCGTACAAAATCGAATCATCCGCTACAGAACCACCTTGTTCAGCGGGTACTCCACAATCCCGGTCGCCCCGGCGGCTTTCAGCTTGGGAATGACATCCCGCACCGTGCTTTCCTCCAGAATCGTATTCACCGCCGACCAACCGGCATCGCTCAACGAGCTCACCGTAGGCGAGTTGAGCGCAGGCAGCACAGCGAGCACTTCCGTCAGGCTGTCGCGATGCACGGTCAGCATGAGCCCTACTTGCCCTTGCGCGTCAATCGCGCCGCGCAGCATCAGCGCGAGCGTGTCCACCTTGGCCCGCTTCCACCCGTCCCGCGCCGCGGCGGAGTTTACAATCAGCCGCGTTTCCGACTCCATCACGGTGTCGAGAATGCGGAGCCGGTTCGCGCGTAGGCTCGATCCGGTCTCGGTAATTTCGACAATGGCATCGGCCAGCATCGGCGGCTTGACCTCGGTCGCGCCCCAGGAAAACTCGACCTTGACGGGCACGTTCTTGCCCGCGAAGTAGCGTTTGGTGACCTCAACCAGCTCGGTCGCGATGGTTTTGCCGGCCAGGTCTTCAGCGCGTTGGTACGGCGAGTCCTCGGGCGCGGCCAAAACCCACTTGACCCGGCGCCGGCTTTGCTTCGCGTAGACGAGCGAGCAGATGCTTTCCACTTCCAGCCCGCTCTCGACCACCCAGTCAATCCCGGTCAGCCCGGCGTCGAGCACGCCTCCGTGTACATAGCGGGCCATCTCCTGCGCGCGGATCAGCATGCACTCGATCTCCGGGTCGTCGATCTCGGGAAAGTATGACCGACCGTTCGCGTAGATCGACCAGCCGGCCTTACGGAACAGGTCGATGGTCGCGTCCTGGAGCGAGCCCTTGGGGATCCCGAGGCGGAGCTTATTCACGCCGGCATCTCCAGCGGACGCGTAAAGCAGCTCACCATGCCCTCGTGGCACACCAAACCGTCGCCTTCGACGTGGACACGAAACAAGAGCGTGTCCCGGTCGCAATCGGTCGCGGCGGAGATCACGCGCAGGCGGTTGCCGCTGGTTTCCCCTTTGGCCCACAGCTTCCGGCGCGTTCGGCTCCAAAAGGTGACGTAGCCGGTTTCGCGGGTGCGCCGCCAGCTTTCCTCGTTCAGGAAACCGGTCATCAGAACCTCGCCTGTGCGCGCGTCCTGTACAATGCCGGGCACAAGGCCGTCCATCTTGTCGAAATCCAGTGCTGCGTCCTGCATCCGAAAAACCTTTCGTAAATGGGGAAGCCCGCCCTGATCCGGGGCGGGCTTCGGAAACTGCCGCTCTTGCGAGAGGGAGCTTACCGGGATGCCGCCGCTGGTCGGTGCGGATGCGCGTGCTGTCCATGGCGGGGCATGGTTTCTACGCTAACGGGGCAGGGCCGGCGCGTCAAGATGGCCGGCCCGCGCGGACGCGAAATCCAGGAAAGCATTGTCCCTAAAGGTATACAGGGATCAGCGGCCGTAAGCGCGGCTTTTCCGGCGGGAAAAGCCGCATCGAGATAATCCTCCGCGCTGCACAGCATCAGGGGAAAATGCTTTAGCATCACGTATGCCCCCGCAGCGACCCGCACCATGAGCCAGCTTCGCGCAGCGCCCAACCAGCTTACGTTTCTGCGCCTATGCCTGGTGCCCTTTCTGCTGTTGGCGGTGCTTGAAAGCCACTGGGTCGCGGCGTTCACCCTCCTTGTGATCGCCGGCATTTCAGACGGGCTGGACGGCCTCTTGGCACGAGTGCTCAAACAGCGCACCACGCTCGGCATGTACTTGGACCCGGTCGCGGATAAGTTGCTGCTCTCGTCCTTGTTCCTGACGCTGACGCATGTGGGCTTGGTGTCGCGCCGGGTGACCCTGCTGGTGTTCGCGCGCGACCTGGGAATTTTAGTAATCGGCGCGCTCCTGTTCGCGACTGTCGGCCTGCGCAATTTCCGGCCAAGCGTTTTCGGCAAAGCCAACACGCTGGTTCAAATCGTCGCGGTGATCGCGGTGCTGCTGGCGCAGATCGCTCACTGGGCACCCGTGCTCTGGGTCCGGCACTGGGCGCTTGCGGGCACGGCCGCGCTGGCCTGCATCTCCGGCTTTGACTATGCGCTCAAAATGGCGCAGCGCCTGAACGGGGCGGCCGCGCAGGCTCCCGCGCCGGGGGACTGAAACTATGCGGGGTCAATCGGCTTCAAGCTCTTCCGGCTTGGTCGCGAGGCCGGTTTTCTCCTCGATCTCCATGTCGCGGAACTCCTCGGAGTCAAAGACCTCGCCGCAGTTCTGGCACTCGACAAACTCGACGTCGTCCTGACGAGATACGACGCGCACTTGGGGGTGTTTGCACGGTATGGGCATGGCTTTCTTGGGCGCGCGGGGAGGAAGGGGATCCCGTTGCTGGGTCTGCTTGCCGACATTGTAGCGCCCAGGCTCGCCGGGTCCAAGAAGACTGTGTGGGCCCTGCTTTGATAAGAATTATCAACAAAACAGCCGGGGAGCATTGCCGGGGTTCCGAACCCGCTCCTATACTGGGGAAACATGCTCAGGCTGACCAAGAAGGCGGACTACGGATTAATGGCGCTCAAATACTTGGCCGAGCATCCCGCATCGCCTGCCGTGAGTGCGAAGGATATCGCAGAGGCCTACCGTATTCCGCCGCAGCTGCTTGCCAAGATCCTGCAGCGGCTGGCCAAGGTAGGACTCGTGCGGTCTTCCGCCGGAACCAACGGCGGCTACGCGCTGGTGCGCGCCGCCGGAGAGATCAGTGCGTTTGAGGTGATTCGCGCGGTCGACGGCCCCTTGTTTTTGACCGCGTGCAGCTCCGGCCCGCGCCCTTGCGACTTGAACGACAGCTGCACCATCAAAGAACCGATGGCGCGGGTGAATGAATCAATCACTGAGCTGCTACAGAATATCCGGATCGGCGACCTGGTGGACAGCGCCCCGAAGCCGGTCCATGAGCCGCTGGTTTCCATCCGCATGTAGATTTGTCCCCCCCCGTTTTGACAGGAACTGGAGAGCTAGATGAGCACAGCAGCAACGATGACGCAGGTAGTAGAAAATCCACCGCTGAATGCGCCCGAAGGCGATCAGATCGTCCCCACAGCGACTGGCTTTGCGGGGACAACCGAAAAAGGTGTCAAGCTGCCCATTTACATGGACAATCACGCGACCACGCCGATGGACCCGCGCGTGCTTGAGGTGATGACGCCCTATTTCACGGGTAAGTTCGGCAACGCGGCGAGCCGCAACCACGGCTTCGGTTGGGAAGCCGAGCAGGGCGTGGAGCACGCGCGTGAGCAGATCGCGAAGCTCATCGGCGCGACCGCGAAGGAGATTATCTTCACCTCCGGCGCGACCGAGTCGAACAATCTGGCCATCAAGGGCATTGCCGAGATGTACAAGGAGCGCGGCAACCACATCATCACCCAGGTTTCCGAGCACAAGGCGGTGCTGGACACCTGCAAACGGCTCGAAAAGTCGGGCTACAAGGTGACCTACCTGCCGGTCGAGGCCGACGGGCTCGTCTCGATGGACAAGCTGCGCGAGGCGATGACCGATAAGACCATCCTGGTCTCGATCATGTGGGCCAACAACGAGATCGGCGTGATCCAGCCGGTGAAGGAAATTGGCCAGCTGTGCCACGAGCGCGGCGTGATCTTCCACACGGACGGCGTGCAGGTCTTCGGCAAGATTCCGGTGAACGTGGTCGCGGACAACGTGGACGTGATGTCGTTCACGGCTCACAAGATTTATGGGCCGAAGGGCGTGGGTGCCTTGTATGTGCGCCGGCGCAACCCGCGCGTGCAAATCTCCGAGCAGATCAACGGCGGCGGGCACGAGCGCGGTATGCGTTCGGGCACCTTAAACGTCCCGGGGATCGTCGGTTTCGGCAAGGCGGCCGAGATCGCGATGAATGAGATGGCGTCCGAGGCCGAGCGGCAGCGGAAGCTGCGCGATCGCCTGCAAAAGAAGTTCGAGTCGGCGCTCGACTACATCCATGTAAACGGCTCGCTCGAGCACCGGCTGCCCGGCAACCTGAACATGAGC
>CAXTUV010000313.1:0-2248 GCA_964247445.1 uncultured Acidobacteriaceae bacterium
CCGCAAGCAGGATCGCAGGCTCCGTCACCAGCGAGCGCAGGATGGCGACCCGCTGCTGCTCGCCGCCTGAAAGCTCCGCCGGGCGATGGTCCAGCCGCTCCGCAATCCCCAGCATCCCGGCCAGCTCGCGCAGTCGCGCTTGGTCCAGCAGCTTGCTGGTTTGCGCGATTTCATGCGCGATCTCCACATTGCCTCGTGCCGTGAGCGTCGGCAGCAGGTTGTATTTCTGGAACACAAATCCTATCTTCGTCTGCCGCATGCGCGTCCGCGCGCTGTCTGAAAGCTTGGCGAACTCAACGCCGTCAATCCGCACCGACCCGGAGCTTGCGCGCGTCAGCCCGCCGAGGATGTAAAACAGCGTCGACTTGCCGCTGCCTGACGGCCCTACGATCGAAACGAACTCACCCGGCGCAACAGTGAAGGAGACATCGCGAAGCACAGGGACGTCCAGCTTGCCGGCCCGATAGGTTTTGCCGAGGTGCTCGGCGTCAATCATGTACGGCGAAGGGGAACTCACGCTTTCGATTCTATGCCGCGACATTCCCCTGGGCCCGCTTCGGCCCGCGCTTGCGCACCAGCAGTGTCCGACCCCGGTCCCTAAATTCATTGGGTGTGGCCGCGCCCTTGGGCAGGAAAGCATCCGCCGCCGCCGCCCGCTCAAACTCCCGCACGGTTGCGCTCACCAGCAGCGCCGGGGTTTCCGGTGACTCGGCCTTGATGCGGCGCACCATCTCGTTGCCGTCCATGCCGGGCAGCAGCAGATCGCTTAATACCAGGTCCACGCCGCCCTGTGCAAAGCGGTCCAGCGCCGCCGAGGCGCTCTGCGCTTCCAGCACGCGGTAGCCGCGGGTTTCCAGCATGAACTTGCGTACGCTCAGGGCTTGCTCGTTGCCGTCGACGAGAAGAATCACTTTCTTGGGCCGCATCGGTGTCCTTGTCTGCTCCATTCCGCGCGGCGGTGTGCTGAGGCACAGCACCGCGCGGCCCCGGAGCACGGGGTCTTTGCGCCGTGCTTGCGGGCGAGCGGGAAGGTGCCGAGGGCAAAAGGGAGCGCCAGTGCCGGGCAGCGGGCTGTGGTCGAGCCGAAGCTCGAGCGAGCGCGCCGCGACGGCACGTTGGGCGTCCCTGCTTGCACTCGGCGAAAGCCGCGCGCGCAGACACGGGTGAGGGGACAAGTTGGGGCGACGAGCGCGGCCTCCGGCCGGAAAGGGACGCCGTCAGTTCAGAGTGGCGTCCGGCTCCGGCGCAGAGGCCGGCGCGGCGCGCCGGCTCTCCACTCGGTCAGGTTGTCGGTAAAAAGGCGAAAGTTGCGCCCCTTGGTCGGTCTTGCTGACCTCCGAACGCTTGCTCAGACTACGGCGCTGCTCCGAGGGGCGCAAGGGCGAAGTTGGGGCGAAACCTAGGGGGTTCCCGAAAAGGAAAGGTGGGAAATCCTGCCCTAAACCGGAGAGAAGCCGCGCCGGGAGCGGCCTCCGGCTTGTGGAAGCAATGTGCATCACGGCAGGAAAAAACGTCCCTCTGCCACAAGAACAGTGCTGCCTCCAACCCGGACATAACGTTCAGAGCCGCCCAAAAGCACCGCGCGGGTCTCGATCCGGCTTGGGCGGCCCATTTCCACTCCTTGCTCGATCACCATGGGCCTGCCGGACGGCGCATACCCATGCCGCACCAGGTAGGCCGTCGCGCAGCCTGCCGCCGAGCCGGTTGCTGGGTCCTCGCCGCCGTACAAGGGCATCCGGGCACGCCAATGGTCCGGGGTGCTGTTCGGCGCGAGCACGTAGAAGAATTTGGCATCGGTCCCTCGTAGGTAGCGCCCGACCTCAGCCTGCGCGAGGGGAAGGCCGGCCAGCGCCTCCAGTGAAACGAGCGGCACGACGGCAAACGGCAGGCCTGTCGAGACCGTCTGCACCGGCTTGGCGTGATCCAGCGCCTCCAGCGGCAGCCCAAGCGCGGCCGCGACTGCCCCATGCGCATGCTCCTGCCCCCATATCGGCAAGGGCTGCTCCATTTCCGCGCGCAAGGGCTTCCCCCAGGGCAAGTCCTCTTCCGGCAGGGGGGCGTCGAAGCGCACCGGCACCAACCCGGCGTTGAGGCCTAGGCGTACAGTTTCGGCCCGCCGTAGGCTTGGTATGGCGCAACGCAGCGCTGTCGCAGTGCCGAGCGAGGGGTGCCCGGCAAAGGGCAGCTCCTCTTCCGTGGTGAAGATCCGCACCCGCATGTCGGCTCCTGGTGCCGCGACGCCGGGGAG
>CAXTUV010000313.1:2258-4431 GCA_964247445.1 uncultured Acidobacteriaceae bacterium
CGATAGGTTCAGCTCGCGCGCCAAGGCTTGCATCTCCGCGCCGCTCAATCCCGTGCCGTCGAGGAAAACCGCCAAGGGATTGCCGCCGAATGCAGCCTCCGTAAACACATCCATCAGCAGGTACCGGTACAGACGCGCCATTGCCCTGCCTTTCGCCGACGAGCGTGGTAGGCTCAAAACACTATCGCGGATTTGCGCCCCTCAAACCGCGCCTCAGCCCTGCCGTGTACGATGCGGCTGCTTCCTCGGCGTGCCGCGACCTGCTTGCTGTAACTCTTGTCTGTTTGCAGCATCTCTTTTGAGTAGAGTCAATCTCCGGCTGCGTCCGGACCTTTTGGAGAACTCATGAGCCTCACGGCTGAATCCCGCATTCCCCGCATTCTTGAGCAGGCCCCCGATTTCGAGGCGAAAAGCACCCACGGTACCATCAGGCTCTCGGACTACACCAAGCAAGGCAAGTACGTGATGCTGTTTTCGCACCCATCGGACTTTACCCCGGTCTGCACGACCGAGTTCATCGAGTTCGCTAAGCGCCAGGCTGACTGGGACCGCTTGAACGTCCAGCCTATCGGCGTCTCGATCGACTCGGTGTTCTCGCACATCGCTTGGGTGCGCGACATGGAGCAGATCGGCGGCGTGAAAATCCAATTTCCCGTTATCGCGGATTTGAACTTTGCCGTGTCCACCGCCTATGGACTGGTCCATGAGGCCGTCTCGGACACAGCCGCCGTCCGCGCCGTTTTCGCGATTGACCCGAAGGGCATCATTCGTGCGCTGATCTACTACCCGCCGCAGCTCGGCCGCTCTGTGGATGAGCTGGTGCGCATCTTCGAGGCCATTCAGATGACGGATAAGAACGGGGCATCCGCGCCGGCTAATTGGACACCGGGCCAACCCGTGATCGTCCCTAGCCCGGCTACCGTGGCCGATGCTGAAAAGCGCACCAATGGCGGCGGCGCGGGTCTACAGGTAGATAGCTGGTACCTGTCGAAGAAAACGCTGTAAAGTAGGCTCGCGCAGGCTGGTCAGCCCGGCTCAGTCTGCGTGAATACGTCCTTAGCTTTCTCCAAGCTGCGCTCATCTTTTCGACGGTAAGCTTTTCAACACCCTCTTCAGGCTCGCCATGAATCTTTTATGGTTTTGTTTATCAGAGCCGGAAAAGTCCGCTGTTGTAACACCCCGGAATACAAGCTTTCGGCTCGCTGTGTCGAAAATATCGAGCACGAAGTGATTTTCAGGCGTCGCCATGGCGGATGTAGTCGGCTGCCCGAAACCCGGCGTCCATCCCGCTCCCAGCCCATGCGGACCCCACTGCGCCGCGCCCCAAGCGCCCCGCTGCGCGTAGAAGGCCTCCAGCTGATTCTCATTGCGGAGATTGCCGCTACACCAAATCGTTTCAGCGCCGCCGGAAGGAACCGGCTGCCATCCGCGCGCCTGCAAATATTTATCTGCGGCTGCTCGAACGAACGGCTCATATTGCTGCAAATCTATATACAACCCACCCCAAGAGTAGGTGCGCCGTACCAGCAGGGCCGTATGGTCGTATTCCGTTGTTGTTCTTGGGTGTAAGAACGGCAGCGCCCAGACAGGAACGCCCAAGACGCACCCCGCACCGAAAATTGCCAAATGACGGAAGCTATGTTTCGCTCGCAGGCTCACCGCGAGTAGGAGGCGGGCGCAATCAGGAAGGATGGTTACTCTTCAAGTGCGATATCGAATTTGAGCCGTCTTCATTCCTTCGGGGCAACTTTTGCCCTGAAGGGGTGAGCGCATTTCCTTCGAAGATGCGCCTCCAAGCCGACGCGCCGGGTTCAGCCCTGCGCCGTGACCGGAAACTTCTCGAACATCTTGTCGATGTCCTTGTCCAGTTTTTTTGTATTCTTATCGTCGTTCTTACCGATGTCCTCATTCGCGATACCGCGGAACAACAGGTTGTGACTGGAGCTGTCGAACACGTCCACCACAAGGTTGCCGACCGGCTGATTGATCGGCGTAGTCGTGGACTCGCCGAAGCCGCCCGGTCCGAATCCTCCTCCAAAGCCGCCGAACCCGCGATAGCCCCATCCACCGCCCCATCCGCCGCCGAAGCTGTTGCAGGTCGTTTGGAGCTCCTGCTCATTCTTGACGCTGCCAGTGGCGAAAACCGTGGTTGTGCCTCCCGACGGCACCATCT
>CAXTUV010000314.1:0-249 GCA_964247445.1 uncultured Acidobacteriaceae bacterium
ATGCACCAGCAGCACTTCATTGGCGGCTGCCCTGAACTCGCCGCCGGCGAGCACCTCCCCAATCGCATCGTGCACATTTTGCGCGACGGTCAGAGGAAACGGCGCGGGCGGCGCATCTCCGGCGCTCTGGTCCACGGCGAAAATCACGAGCAGCTCGGCGGAAATCTCGGTGGAAAGGGCGAAGCGCAGTTCAGGGGTCATGCCTTCAGCCTATCCCCCAATAAAGCTCCCGCGCAAAGCGGACAAGGG
>CAXTUV010000314.1:259-4423 GCA_964247445.1 uncultured Acidobacteriaceae bacterium
GAAGCTGAACCCGCCCGCAACCGTCCGCTGTTCCTGGGCGAAGAACACCGTCGCGCCGTCCGAGGAAAGGAACGGCCGGTAGCCCTGGGCCAGCAGGTTGCGCACATCAAGCACGGCCTCCACCTTGGCTGCGCCCACACGCTTCAAGCGCAGCGGTTGGCGCACATCGACGCCCAGGTAAGCATCCGGTGCGGCACCCTCAAACGGAGCGACTGCGGTAAGGGTGCTGACCGGCTGCCAACGATAGCTGCCCCGAACCGCGGTTCCGGTAGCGGCGAGGCGCGTCTCCGCCGCCAGGGTTGCCGCGGGCGCGGCTTGCGTGGAAACAGTCGTTGCGCCCGAAGGCAAGGTAAGCGCCTCGCCAAGCGCAAACCGGAGGGAAAGCCAGGTGTCCGGGCTGAGCTGGTCCTTGAGCATCGCCAGGACGCCGCCGTGGGTGTAGCCGCGGCCGGACACCGCGATGGTGCCTGTTTCAGGATCCAGGAGCACGTTGCTGGTGTCGAGGGAGGCCTCGTCGCCTCGGACCGAGCCTTCGAGGACCGGGTGCTCCAGCCTATCGTGAAACAGCGCGACCTCGCCGGTCCAGCCGCCCGCCGTGCGCCCGGCGCGCAGCTCCTGATGAAGTCCGCGCTCAAACCGCAGCCGCCCGCCTTGCGCGGCGAGCTCCGGCGCATCTTCCGCGCCCGCAATCGCCGTGGCGGCTTGGTACTCCACAAAAACCGTACCGGCATGGGCGCGCAGCTCGGCAAAGGGGTGCCCTTCAGCCGCGAGCGCCGCGCCGCCTAAACGGGCTGCCGCAACTTCGGTGCCTGCGGTTAACTCGGCCAAGTCGCCCGCGCGCAGGGTCGAGCTCGACCGCACGCGCGCGATTTGTAAGCCGGAACCTGCTTCGCCGCGAATCGCCGGCCGCTCCACGTAGCTTACTTGCGTGGTCAGCGTGCGCCCCTCGGCCAGCTCCTGCCGGTAGCCCGCTTCGCACCCGAGCCGTCCACGCCCGACGACCGCGCCCAGAGCATACGCCTGCCCATTCTCATTCGCGCCGTTCCAGCGAACTTGCTGTGCCGGTCCGCCCTCGCCGAAGCGCCGCGTACCAGAAACCGCTCGGGCTCGCACACCGATCCCTTGCGGCACTTCCACCAGAGCAGGACCGCCCGGCAGGGCGCGCAGAAGAGGGCGGTTGACCGCCAAGCGCAGCGTCCAGTCCCAGTCATCGCTGGGCGCGCCCGGCTGCCGCGGTTCCGTCGGGAGCCAATCTGTAATTACGGCGGCATACACGCTTGCAAGCGTCAGGTTGACCACCGCGCGGCTGTCGGCAAGCAGCCGCAGCTCAGGCCGCACCGCCGGCAGAAGCAACTCAGCTGTCGCCCGCACTTGGTACTGTCCCGCGCTCAGGCGGGGCAGGGCATAGCGCCCGCGCTCGTCGGTCCAGGTTTGCGCGATAAGCGTGTAGTTCGCGTTCAGCAGCTCCACCAGGGCCCCGACCTGCGGGCGTCCCGCGCGGTCCCGTACCACGCCCGAGATGGCCGAGCGCAGACCGGCATCGTAGAGACTTGGGCTACGTGCACCCTTAGCTGCGGGCCTAACCTGTGCCCACGCCGGAGCCGTCGCGCCGAACGCCCCTGCGGCGAAGGCCGCGACCCATGCCGTTTTTCTCGAAAAGCCTTGAACCACGCCGTGATTCCGTTTCTGTGCGAGATGCTCCCAAGAAAACAGACGTGCCGGCTCCGGCTCTTCGCGGCCGGTCTACCTCTTCCTGCGCTTGCGGTGAGTGTACCCCAAACGGGGTACAAGCTATTCCACGGTGAACGGGGCGGTTTGCGCGATCTCCTGCTTCGAGATTCCGTCGTCCACGCTGACCTTGATGCTGTACTTGCCGGCAGGCACGGTGGCGAGCGGCACACTCTTCGCCAACGTGATCTGGTCTGACGACGCGCCCAACGCCGATGAGTTTTCGTTGGTCGACAGGATGTCCTTACCATCCGTCAGATTGGTGATCTGGTAATGGATCGTCGCCCCGTTCTTCTTGCTGTCCTGGTTGATGCCCAGGTTATACACCTGCATCCAGAAGTTCAGGTTTTGGTTCTTGTGAAAGATCGCCGGGACTTGGGCGTTCGGCGCGACCGCGGGAAGCAGCTTGGTATTGCCGATGATGAACTTGCCCTGACCAATCTCTTTCGACGCGACCTTTTCCATCCTGGCTGCGAGGATAAGCGAGGAAGCCGAAAGCCGTTCATCATCGTAGCGGGGCACGATCACACCTTGCGCCCAAGTGCCGATGTGGTCGGGGTTATTCACGTCCTTGATGGCGATATCGACGCGGTACCGGCCGGGGCGCATAGGCAGGGATTGCCAGTAGAGCTGCGAGGTATTGAGCACCGTGGGCAGCAGTTCTGACGGCTCTTCCACCTCAACGGTATCCTCAAATGACTGCACGATTTTCCCTGTAATGGTCGACACGCGCCCGATAACGTGAACCTGCCCCTTGGAAACACCGTCCTTGGTTTGAAACGTAATGTCTTTAGTACGTATTTGCAGCGTGACCGGCATCAGCACGGTCTCATCCGTGACTTTGACGTAGTCGGTTCGCACATCGAACGGGAAAAATGGCCCGTTCAGGACTTTGTGCGTGGACAGGAACTCCGACAGCTTCAGGTCCTGGAACTTGATCACGGGCGGCGCTTGCAGCTTCGCGAAGCGCTCGATGCGGTCAAACTCCTTTGAGTTCTGCGAGGAGCTGGCCGGCCCCGTGCCCAAATTCTCAAGGCCCCCTTTGAAGCGGTCTGCTTGCTTGGCCTGGCCGATCTGCTCATACAGAGTCGCGCCCGCGCCCGGCACGTGCAGCAGCGCGTCCTTTTCCGAACGATCGATGGTCATGTGGTAGTCGCCGCACTGGCAGCTATCCACAAACTCGATGTCGATGTTGTCGCCCACGCCTTCAATGTAGCGGTAGTGCCAGGTCTCGAACGGGAAGGTGGAGGTGGTGCCGCCGCCTTCCTCAATGGGCCGGTCGTAGCTGCCGCCGGAAGGGTGCGAATCGACCGAGTCGGCCTTGCCGTACTTGATGTAAATCGATCCGCGATCGGTCAGCCAACCCGGCTTGCCCGCGGCGAAGTGCTCGTTCGCATAGGCGATGCGGCGGTAGTGCTCATCGCGGAAGGTGTTCTCGGGTGACTCGGGGTCAGGATTGCGCCGCTGCCAGAACTGCTCGATGAAGGCGTCACGCTCTTCGTCGTTCGAAAGCGACTTGAACGCCTTGAGCTCCTGGTCGGTGATGATCCAGCGCACATCTTCATTCACCCACTTTTTGTAAGCGCCCTTCAACTCCTGCCGGAGTTCCTTCTGCTGCCTGAAGCGCTCCTTATCACCGAGCTGCCGGTTGAGCGGGCTGTTCGGGTCGGACTTGCCGCCCTGGTCCACCGAGGCGTTTACGACCTGCGCGCGCGACTCGTTTTCCGCGTCCAGCAGCGCCTGCGCTGCTTTGTGGCTCGCCGCCGCGTTGGTCGCGTCGCCGTCAGCCGGGCTGGCCACGGCCGGAGCCGCCGGTTGGGTGCCAAGGTCTGCTTGCTGCGCCAGTGCCGGCAGTGCAAGCGCAGCCGTGGCGATCAGAAGAAGGTTTACGGGCTTGCCAAAGAGGGAGCGGCGAAGAAACTGCGGATTCAGCATGGAAGCGGGTACTCCTGTGCGGCATGCTCATTGTAGGCGGGCGGCGAAGAAAGGGGCAAGCGCACCGGCAACCTTTGTCGCGGAAGCATGCATCCCGCTTCACGCTCGGCGGGCAACGTCGCACCTTCAATTTGAGAGGAAAGTTCAACGCAGAACCTCGGCGGCGTCCCGCTCCAAAACGCGATGGAGCGCCTGCTCTAGCAAGGCCCGCATAGACGCGTACTCACCCGGCGCTAAACTGCCCGCGGCCCGCTCGCGTTCGAGCGCCGCCATGGCTTCCGTCAGCGCCACGCGTAACGTGGTCGGCGGCGCGGCGGGTAGGCCGGGTGACGTCCGGCGCAGCAGGACGAGCGCTCCGCCGCCCAGCAGCAAGGCTAGACCACCCAAAAGCCAGCCCTTGGAGCGCCCGAGCGGGTCCGGCGTGCCTTCCGGGGTGCCGAGGCCGCCGCCCGGGCGCGGTGCTGCACTCGGAGCCGCGCCCGCCGCCGCGCCCGGCTCCGG
>CAXTUV010000315.1:0-4422 GCA_964247445.1 uncultured Acidobacteriaceae bacterium
GCCCAAGGGATAGATTTTTGGCAGCTCGCATCGTCGCTTTGGTGCTCGGCATTGTCCGAGCGCGCCCACGCGCAGCTCATGCTCGCCCCGATCGCGGTCTGGCTTTCGTTGCGACCGCCCGTGGAGGCGAGCTGAGCCGTGAAGCTTTGCGAGCCGTCGCTGTTGGCTGTCAGCGTGATCGGGCCCGCGTCCTCGCTCGCACCCGAGTGCCAGGTGGCCTGCCCGGTGAGCTTCACTGTAGAAACAGGCTGCAAGGGCGCAAATGCCTTGGCGATCTGCCCGAGGATGGCGGCGGCGCTTTCCTGCGCGGAGCCTGAGGCGATTCCTGCGATAAACAAAGCTGCGAGCAGCAAAGCACGGCGAAGCAGACGGGATTGCGGCATACGTCCTCTCGAAGGCGTTCTGGAGACGCACTGGTGCGCGGGCACGGCGGACGGGGTTCGCGGCGCGGCGGAGCACGGGTTCAGTTGTCGGGAGTGGGGAAAGTGCTACGAACCAAGGGAGCGCATGATGCCGGATGCTGCTGTTTGGTTGTTGAACTGATCGAGAGCGTAGCCGAAGATCTGAAAAAAGCACAAGGAAAATTTGCGCGTCGTGCGTTTACTCGCGAGAGACTGGCTTTTCACGGCATCAGTGCTTATCAATCAATCGGAGCATCCGGGCCAGAATGTACCGACGATCTGACTGACTGAAGCGATCTGTTGCAAGTATTTGCAGCCCAGACCGTTCCTTCGATCACCTGAAAGGAATTGGTTCACTGATCCTTATTGTTTTCGGCGAGTGTGCGGAAGAAGCTTTCTTGGCGAGAAATTTCTCGTTCTCGCTTCATCTTGGCCGCAACTGTTTCCCTGCTGCTCTTACTGCTTCTAAGCAAAGCTGTAGGTACTTTCGTGTGCAACGGCCTGTTCAACTGAGGAACGAAGTGAACATGATGCCGCGGTGGTCCGATCCATAATCCGTCAAGCCGAGCCTCAGCTCTCAGCTCTGACCAGACTGTTTTAATGAGCGCAATCGCTTCCTTAAAGCGCAATCGAATGCGCGAGCGGTTTGAATCCGCCTGCCAAAACTGATCCCGCAGCTTTTCCCAATCGATGATGCTGTCCGAGGCGGCCGAATAGCTCCTCCAGATGAGAAAGAACATGCAATCCTGCATTTGGGGCCGAGCTTGCGTGGCAACCAGCAGGCTCTTGAGAATCGGAATGCGGTGGCTCATGAAGTCAGCCACAAAATCTTTATCAAAGTTCACCCCGAGCGGCTCCTCATGCTCTTTATGCCGGTCCTCCTCGCGGCCCGTTACGCTCACGGGTAAAACCATGCGCCGGAAAATGGGCACAATATCCTGCTTCTCGACATCGCTTGTCCGCACGACCGTGACCGCCATCGAGGCGACGCGGCGAAATCTTTCTCTCAGCAGCTCCCGGTTCCGTCCGCTTTCCGCCTGCCCCATCGCCTTGAGGTACTCCGAAGCGCTTTCCCAAGGAATAAAGGGGCTTTGCCGGCGGATCGCTTGATCGACGAGCCAATACAGGAGGTTTCGGTCGTTGCCGAAAGCGAGCGGCACCTTGGGGCGCATCGCCGTAAAGGTCACCTCTACCGAAGACCCGTTGCCCAGCCTAGCCGTCCGCGTAATCTGCCGCTCCTCGGTTGGGCGATAAGGTAAGCTGCAAAATGCGAAAATTTGGGCTAGCTGGATTACATCGAAGAGCTGGCTTTCGCGCTCTTTTTTCACGATCTCCAGGCCGCGCAGCAATTCAAGCTGGCCGCTTTCCTTCTCCTGCCTCCAGTCTCGAAGCCTTGGTTCTTTCGCCATAGCTACCCTTTCTGCGACTCAGCCCGCTTAAGCTCAATAGCATGTTGTTCCAGGTAGGCTTCTACAGCCTCCTCATAGATGCTCTGCGCTGTGTTTGGCAGATTAGTTCCACGGCGGCCCACAATGAGAGATCGAACTTTTTTCCAGCTCTCCACGTTCAACTGAAAAGCTGCCCCCACTCTGCCGGTTTCTTTCTTCACAGGAAGACCTTAGCAGAGAACTTTCATTTATAGAAGAGAATAGTTCTAGAAGTCTAGAGCCGCACTTCTGCGTATTAAAGGGAGCTTGTTGACAATGAAACCATGCTTAAGAAGCCATGAAACGGCGATTCTAGCCTTCCCTCGCTGCCATAAGCAACAACCGCACCTGCGGGTATGGAAAGGAGTTCAAATATCTTGCAATCAGAGAGATGCGTGATTTCCGAGCCCGCGTGTGACAAGCCTCAACTCTTGACCGCACCTGCGGGTATGAAAAACCGCACCTGCGGGTACGAGACCCGCACCTGCGGGTATGAAAAACCGCACCTGCGGGTCTCAAAAACCGCACCTGCGGGTCTCCTACTAACAAGAGACTCAAGAGACTCAAGAGTATGGCAAGAGAAAAACAGGAGTGGTTTGCTGTGGAAGAGAGAATTGCTGAGAGATTATCTCCAACGTTAAACACACAACGAACAACATACCTATAAAGTTCAAAGGATCGATGCATTGAGCAAGATTGCTGTCTTCCTGGGATTAGATGGCTCAGTTCGCAGTCAAGAACAAAACTTCAAAAGCCTAAGGGGCTGCGCCCCTAGCGCGGTCAAGGGCATGGGCCTTCGGCCTTTTGGCTCCCCCCACCGCTACGCGGCGGGTACCCCCCAAAAATCTGCTCCGCAGATCACAACCCTTGCCCTTTGCCTCCCCCCTCTCGGCGAGGGCCAATTCCGCATTTCATGCGGAACTTGGACCATTGCAATCAAAGGCGTATGTGGGCCTTCCGTTGGTCGGCAGCCAAAGTAGCGACCATGCAAAGAGAAAGCAAGTCTTTAATAGATTAGAGTATTGAGAGACTAATCTCCTAATCAACAGTAGTTGATGCCTACCTGCGATTGGCTTTCGGTTGTACATTGAACAAAGCGCTGGTGAGTTGTCCTGAAGATACCGCTTGACGGGGATGTAGACCCGAGACCGACGTTGCCCTGAAAAGCAACAGGCCCCGGGTGGGACCGGGGCCTTATCTCAACCACCAGGAGGTTCCCATGCTGCACGTCAGCATCAGGGTTCACCTTGTGTTCCAGGCACGTCTACGCTGGATCGCCGCTCTTCTCCATTGGCTTAGCTGCTAGGGAGAAGTGCTTCACCGGTTCCGGCTGCTGTGGGAAGCGGCCGGAGCTTTGTCATGCCTCATATGATGCCAAAGAATACGCAGTCAGAGCAACCATGACTATTCGCCCGCTTCCTGTGCCGCGCGCCGGAACACACGCGTAAAGATTTCATGGCTTAGGTCGATGGATTCATCCACTGCTGCCGAGGTGGGGATCACGCGCGTATTTACATTGCGCTCCCGCGCGAGCCGCATCCCCGCGATGATGCATGCGCCCAGGTAGACCAAACCCTTGTTCAGGCGCGGCATGCTGTCGCCCGGCGTCCACGGCTGCCACCTCACGCGCGTTTCCCGCCTTGAATCAGCTCTAAGGGCTTGCGTCCTTCGTAGACTTCGCTTGGGCGGTACTGCCGATGCTCACGGCAAGCCGGGCAGAGTATCGCAACCGGATTGTCGGGGATCGAGCGGATACCGGCAGGTATCGGGCGCTTGCAGCCTTTGCAGGCCACTAGCAGGGCAAGGCGGGTCGGAGCGCCATGGAAGCTCATGCGAAAGAGCTTAGGCGAACAAAAGGCGAAATGCAAGCTAAATCGTATGTTTCCCAGGCTTTGCCTTCTCGCGTACCCTGTTCGCATGTGCGGCCGCTACTACCGCGACTTCAGCATCCAGCAGATGGCCGAGCAATTCCGCGCCGAGCCCGCCGAGGGCGAGCTGCTGGCCGCAGCCCCGGCTTATAACATCGCCCCCACTACTACCCAGCCTGTCATTCGCGAAGCCCGCGATACCGATGGGCGCGAGATCGTGCAGATGCGCTGGGGGCTGGTAGGCCACAATACAGCCGGGCCAGACCCAAAGCGCGCCACGTTCAATGCGCGCGCCGAGACCATCGGCAAGAGCCCGCTCTGGCGCTCGCCTTTTCAGCGCCGCCGCTGCCTCGTGCCCCTGTCCGGGTTCTTCGAGTGGCGCAAGCCGGACAAGGCGCCTTTCCGCTTCTTTCTGCCTGAAGAGCCCGTGTTCGCGCTCGCCGGCATCTGGGACGCCTGGCAGCGCCCGGGTGACCGCACTTGGCTTCAGTCCTTCTCCATTGTCACGACCGAAGCGAACGAACTGATGGCACCCATCCACGACCGCATGCCCGTCATCCTCCGGCCCACCGACTACTTTCGCTGGCTGCGCCGCGACGACCCGGAGCGGCCGCCCGTCGATTTGCTCCAGCCCTATGACGCGGACCGCATGGCGCTCGCACCGGCCCACCCCAAGGTCGGCAATGTCCGCAACCAAGGCGCGGAGATGCTTAACAGCCTCTAGAA
>CAXTUV010000316.1:0-1744 GCA_964247445.1 uncultured Acidobacteriaceae bacterium
CAGCACCAAGGCCCGGCGCGCGCCGCAGATGTTGATCGGCTCGTAGGAGGCGTTCAAAACCAGTACGGGCGTCTGCATGGGCTGCACAAACGGCGGCGTCCGGTCCTCCGCCATGGCGACGGCTGCGTGCTCCCGCGTGAGCCTTCCCTTGCGTGTATGGACTGTGCTTTTCCCGAGCGGCATCCTTGCGTCTCCCTCTGCGAATCTACCCCTACTTACCTTTCTAACCCCACCGAGCCGTATCCTCCTCCATGGGCATTTCCATGGCGTGAACCGGCTCCACCAACTCCTGCTTCTGCGCGCGTGCCGCGGTCGCCACCCAAACTTCGCGCGCGCCGGCCCGCTTCAGCGCCAAGGACGCCGCCCGGGCGGTCGCGCCGGTCGTGTAAATGTCGTCCACCAGGAGTATGTCGCGCCCGGCTAGATCCTTCTCGCGCCCGGTCGGCACGGCGAAAGCGGCCTGGAGGTTGCGCCTGCGCGCAGCCGGGGAAAGCCCGGCTTGCGACTCGGTCGAGCGCCGGCGCTCCAGCAGGGCCGGCTCGCCCCGCAAGACCAAGCCATGCGAGCGCCCAGCCCGCGCCAGCGAGCGGGCGAGCAGCTCAGCCTGGGTGACCCCGCGCTGCCGGCGCTTGCCTTTGTGCAGCGGAACGGGAACGACCGTGAACGCTTGGGGAACCCCGGGCAAACCCGCCACCTGCGCCGCCATCAGCGCACCCAGCGGGCGCGCGACCGGTTCCACCCTGTCGTACTTAAGGAGGTGCAGCAGCGCCCGTACGGTGCCGCCATAGACCCCGTGCGCGACTGCCCGCTCAAAGGCGGGCGGCACCATCCGGCACGGGCGGCACAGCCAGTCGCCGGGCGCGCGGTCTTGGTTCGCGAACGGAAACGCTCCCAAGGCTTCCCCGCACCGGAGGCATAGGTTGCCGCTTTGGACGGGAAGATCGGCCCAGCATCCATCGCACACAGGGGCGCGAGTGAGGCGGGCCAAGGGTGTTTCACACAAAAGGCAGGCGGCGGGAAAAACAGCGGACCCGAGCGAGTCGACCGTACTTCGGAGCACATGCGCGACGGCGCGCCAACGATCTTCCCGCGTTGCCGGTCGCAGTCCGATCGCTGCTGCTTCGCTCGTGAAGGCTCACCTCGCGGTTATGCCCCAAAGTATACGGGAGGCATGGCAATCGCGCCAGAGTACGCTGGAGTACGCATCTAACATCCGTTGACTGCGCTAAGGCCGTTTGCGACCGAATACGGTACATCGGCGCTTTCACCCGTCAGAATAGAATGATTGCTCATGCCCGCCGGAACCCGACGATGAACCGAGGAAGCGCCCGAACCCAAGCCATTCCCTCTCACTCCTTCGGCTCCGAGCTGAAGCTCACCGCGCGCCTCGGCGCGCCGCTTGCCCTGGGCGAGCTCGGCTGGATGTCCACTTACATCGTGGACGCGATCATGGTGGGGCGCATGCCGCATTCGGCGCTTGCCATCGCCGGCTCCTCGCTCGGCAACAGCATCTTTTACGCCATCCTTTTCGCTGGGGTCGGCCTCCTGTTCGGGCTCGACACACTGGTATCGCAAGCGTTCGGGCGGGGGGATGCCGAAGACGGCCTGTTTTCGCTGGTGCAGTCGCTGTTCGTGGTGGCGATTTGCACGCCGGTGGTCATGGTTTTATCCACCGTCACGCCGCACGCACTTGCGCTGTTCCATGTCGACCCGCAAATCCTCGCCGTCACCAACATTTACATGG
>CAXTUV010000316.1:1754-4414 GCA_964247445.1 uncultured Acidobacteriaceae bacterium
TCCCTGCGCTGGTCAGCCGCGCCGCTGCTCTTGTACATGGCCGTCCGGCACTATCTGCAAGCCGTCGACCGGCCCGGCTGGGTCATGGTGTCACTGCTGACGGCCAACCTGGTGAACTGGCTGGGCGACTGGGTATTCATCTACGGCCATTGGGGTTTCCGCCCGCACGGCATTGCGGGCTCGGGGTGGGCGACCTGCGTGGTGCGGCTCTACATGCTGAGCCTCCTGGTCGCGTCGCTCGCGATTTCGCTCAGGAAAACCCCGATCCGGCTGCGCCCCAACGCGTGGCGGCCGGACTGGACCCGTCTGCGTGAGCTTTACAGGGTTAGCTGGCCCATCGGGCTCCAATGGTTCGGCGACCTTTCGCTGGCGTCTTTTTCGACCGTGCTGACCAGCACGCTCGGCGTCACCATGCTCGCGGCCAACCAGGTCGTCATCGACGTGAACGCGTTTTGCAGCATGGTTCCCATGGGCATTCAGGCGGCTTCGGCGGTGCGCACGGGTCAAGGCGCGGGCCGAAAGGACGGGACGCAGGTGCGCCGCGCGGGGCTGGCCGGCCTCACCCTCGGCGGCTGCTGCATGCTCCTCGCCTCGCTCCTGTTTGTCGCGGCACCGCGCTTTTGGGGCAGCATCTACACCAACGACCCCGGGGTGGTGGCCGCCGCCGTGCCCGTGTTCTACATCTGCGCGGCCTACCGCGTTTTCGACGGCATTCAGATCGTGCTGGTCGGTGCTCTGCGCGGCATGGGCTATACGCAGCTGCCGTTCTATGCCTCCTTCGGCTGCGTGTGGCTCATCGGCGTTCCCTTGAGCGCCTTCTTTGTGTTCCACATGCACCTACAGCTGGTCGGCAATTGGCTGGGCGCTTTGTTTTCGACCTGGATCTTGTTCGCCATCATTACATTTGCTTGGTATGCCCGGGTACGACGATACGGCCCTAACCGGCCGGAGCGCCGCACCGTCCCGCAAGCGATTCCCCTACAGGCGCGGCTGGCCCAGCGATAACCTTTCCGCCGCGGATGATATACAGGACGGACGGAGGGCGACATCAACCGCCAGGGCACTCCCCCGCAGCTGCTCCAGGTGCATGGCTACCTCCCCGGCCTCGATGTGCTTCGCGGGTTGGCGGTTGCGGCGGTCGTGGTGTTTCACGCTTTCACCAACGCCGGCTACCAAGCCCCGCATGCGGGACTGGGCGCGATTTTCGTCCGGCTTGCACTCGCGGGCCAGATGGGGGTTTTCCTATTCTTCATCCTGTCCGGCTTTCTAATCACCACCATCCTTCTCAAGCAGCAGGACCGGCCCAACTTTTACCGAAACTTCTATCTCCGACGCGCGCTGCGTATTCTTCCTATTTACCTGCTGCTTTTAGTTGTGCTCAAAAGCCTAGGCCTGGTGCACTGGCGGTTCGTGCTGGCTTGCTTGCTTTTTATCGCGAACATGGCCCGCCTCCTGCACTCCCATGCCCAGGAGTATGGCGTGCTGTGGACGCTCGCGGTCGAGGAGCAGTTTTACCTGCTATGGCCCACCGTCATCCGCCGCTGCCGCGACCCTCGGCTGCTCTTTAAGGTCACCGTTGCCGGCTGCCTGCTCGCGCCTCTCTGCCGCATCGCCCTCGACCTGCGGGGCATCAACACCTATCTGCTGCTCCCGACAAATATGGACGCACTGCTGTATGGCGCGTTGTGCGCCGTGCTCATCCAGACAGGCGCGCTACACAGCGGCAACATCCAGCGCATCCTCCGGGTGCTTTTTGCCCTGGGCTTGGTTTTCCTCGCACCCTGCTTGTACCTGTTCTGCTTTTCGCCACTGGTCCAGCAGGCAAACTGGATGGCCCTGCTATTCGACGCATTTGGGCGTTTAGATCCCTTTTGTTTGTTCCTCGCCGGAGTCCTGCTGTCTGTCCGTCAGGCGCAGGCTCCTTCCCGCGCAGGGCAGTCGCGCTCGGCACGCGCGTGCATCTTTCTGGGCTACATCAGCTACGGGCTTTACCTCGTCCATCCTCTGCTGTTCAGCCTGTACGACCGCCTGGCCGCGGGCACGGCGCTGGGCGGCTTCAAAACCAGCTTTGCGCTGCTTTCCCTTCGTTTCGCGATCGTTTCCGCGGCTTCGGTCGCCGTGGCCGCGCTATCGCGCCGCTACTTTGAGCAGCTCTTTCTTGAACGCAAGCGCGTGCTCGCGCCGTACCGGGGCGAAGGCCGCGCCGGGACCGAGACCATGGCCTAGACCCGGTAGGGTACACTCACGCTTTCGCATTCCCGTGAAAGCGAGCGGAGGCACCCCGGCATGATCCCAACCCCAGCGCCCGCGTTCCGCCCCTACGTCGCGCCCGGCGATGCCCGGCCTGAGCTCACCGCGCGCGCCCTGCTGCTCGGCTCGTTTTTCGGCCTCCTGTTCGGCGCGGTTACGGTCTATGTCGGGCTGCGCGCCGGGTTGACGGTGGCGGCCTCCATCCCGATCTCCGTGCTCTCCATCTCGGTGCTGCGGGCGCTCGGACGCGCGTCCATCCTTGAAAACAACATCGTCCAAACCACCGGCAACGCCGGCCAGTCGATCGCCGCCGGGGTGATATTCACCCTGCCCGCGCTCATTTTCCTCGGTTTCGATCTCGAGTACGCCCGCATCTTTTTTCTCGCGCTGCTTGGCGGGTGGCTCGGCGT
>CAXTUV010000317.1:0-4407 GCA_964247445.1 uncultured Acidobacteriaceae bacterium
CGGAAAGTGTGTAGAAGTCCGGATCGTCGCGGCGAATCCCTATCCCGACCAACCAGCCATTGCTCTGGTTCAGGTCCTTCTTATCGACCAGGTACAGTCCTGGCTTCGGACCGGCATAGGCCTCAGGTGGGTTGGGCGGCACAGCTCCTTTCGGAAGCGCTCCCAATGCAGCCCGCAGCTTGGCTTCCATAGCTGCCGCGTCGAAGTCGCCTTCAACGCCGACAATCATGTTATTGCCGAAAACCGTTTTGGCGTGAAACGCCTCGAAATCGGCCGGAGTGACGGCGAGCACGGTCGCGATCTCGGGGACGCGCGCATAGGGACTCCCCGCGCCATACGCCAGCTTGGCAGCTTCCTGCTCCGCGATACCGCCCGGTTCATCGTTGCGGCGAAGGATGCCGGCGATCGCCGCCTGCTGCGCGAGCTGAAGTTTGCCGGCGTTGAACTTTGGGTGGAGCAGTAGGTCCACGGCCAGTTGAAGTACCTGGTCGCTGTCGCCCCGGAGACTCGACCAAGAGACTGAACTTGAATCAACATCGGCCGCTGTTTCAATCTTCGCGGCTTTTGCCTCGAGCAGGTCGTCCAGCGCGTCGCCGCTTACTTGGGCGGTGCCGGAGGTGCGCCAAACTTCCCCATACAGGCCCGCTAAGCCGGCCTTGTCAGCCGGCAGGTTGCGCGAGCCGCCGTGCATTTCAATAAACCCGCTGACGAAGGGTAGTTCGTGGTCCTCTTGAAGCAGAAGCAGCGCGCCGTTCGGCAACTGGATCCGTTTCGGCTCCTGCGGCTGAAATGCCGCAAGCGAAGGAAGGGTGAGCTGCTCCCACGCGCCCGGCTGCGCGGCTTGCCGGGCATCGGGCGGCACCACGGGATGCGTGGTTTGCGCCGAAGCCGCGCAAGCAAATAGAAGGCAGGTGAGCAGGACGCGCTTCACTGGGCCACCCCCGTTTTCCCGGATGCGTCCGCCTGCGCGGATTGGGCCGGCGGGTCGATCTGGGCATAGGTCCGGTTCGCGGACGTGAATACTTTATTGGCGATGCGACGAATGTCCGCCTTGCTTACCTTGTCCACCTGGTCCAGCTGGCGAAACAGCTCATGCCAGTCGCCGTACCGGAGTTGGTAGGTAGCCAACTGCTCGGCGATGCCTTGGTCCTCGTCCAAGCCGCGCAGCAGCGAGGCCCTGGTGCGGGTCTTGAACATCTGGAGCTCGGCGTCGGAAACGTCCTCTGTGCGCAGCTTATCAATCTCCTTATGGATGGCCGTTCGCAGCTCCGCATTGCCGTGCCCTGGGGCGGGGACGGCGAAGAAGCCGAACAGTCCGGCATATTTATCGCCGGGGAAGCCGGTGAACCCTTCGGCTTCGACGGCGATCCGTTGGTCGCGCACTAGGCCGCGATACAGGCGCGAGGTTCGGCCGTTTGAAAAGATATCCTGGATGGCGTCGTAAACCGCGTCGTCAGGATCACGGTAATCGGGGCGGTGGTAGCCCTCAAGGTAGAGCGGCTGCGATGGATCCTGGAGCGAAACCGTACGCTCGCCGGTTTGCGGAGGCTCTACCGTGATGACGCCTTGCGGCTTGGGACCGCCCGCCGGGATCGCGCCGAAATACTTTTTCAGCATCGGCAGCGCGTCCGCGTTTTGAAAATCGCCGACGACTGCGATCACGATGTTGGAAGGAACGTAGTAGCGCGCGTGGAACGCAGCGGCTTCGGTGGCCGTGATGTGATCCAGCTCGCTTTGCCAGCCTACGTTCGGCCGCCCGTAGGGGTGCGCTACATAGGCCGCGGCCAGGAACTGCTCCACCAATCGCCCGACCGGGCTTGTGTCGACCCGAAGCCGGCGCTCCTCCTCGACCACGCTGCGCTCCCGGTAGAACTGCCGCGGCACAGGGTGCGCGATGCGATCGCTTTCAAGGTACGCCCACAGCTCCAGGCGATTCTCCGGCATCGACCAGAAGTAGCGGGTGTCGTCGAGCGAGGTTTCCGCGTTCAGTCCGTGCGCGCCGTTCGCTTCGGCAATCTCGGTAAACTCGTTCGGGACCACATAGCTGTTCGCTTCCGTCTCGGCGGCCTGGTACGTGTCATGCAACTGCTTGAGCTTCGCCGGATCCTGCCCGACCCGCTTCAGGTCTTCCGCACTGTAAGCGGCAGAGGCGTCTTCCAGCTTTGCAAGCGCTGCTTTTTCTTTCGCGTAGTCCTTGGTCCCGATGTCCTCCGTACCTTTAAACGCCAGGTGCTCAAACATGTGCGCCAAGCCCGACTGCTGCGTGGGATCATTCGCATCGCCTGCATCCACAATCGTTGTATACGCGAACACCGGCGCGTCCTTGCGCTCGCACAACACCAGGGTGAGCCCGTTCGGAAGCACTTCCACCTTTGTGCGCTGCTCGAAGCCGGCCAGGGCGCGGGCTGTGTCACTCTGGGCACAAGCGCCGGCGGTGCAGGCGAGCGCGCAAGCGAGCAGGGGTACGAAGCGGGTCAGGGTCAGCGGCATGGATCTCCCGTAAGGCGCATTGGCTCCATAGGCAGGGTACATGTTCCTATCCGCGTGTCCAAGCGCTGAGGTCCGGGCCTCCTTTCCGTGGATCAAAGGGGAATATCGGCACACCCTGCAACTTTGTTCAGGAGCTTTCGTCAGTTTGTTGCGCCAAAGCACAGTACTTTGGTGACTTGACGCACAAGGCACGGCTGTCATACTAAAGTGCTAGGCAGGTGCTGCTGGTCCTTCCCTTCGCCGTGCGCGCGGGGGAACACGCAACTCACACCGGAATCAGGACTCAATCATGTTTCGCAGCAGCGCTCTCCCCGTCGTTCTTGCCGTTGCCGTGCCGGCCTTCCTTGTGTCTACGCAAGAAGGACAAGCGCAAGGCAGCCGCTCCCTGCTCGCCACGCCGCAAGCGCGCATTACCGCGCCGGTCGCGGGCAGCCCCATGATTACGCTCAAAGGCAATACAAGCCCGCTGGCGCAGGCGAAGTATGACGGAGGGGCGGTCAACTCCAGCTTGGCGACCGGCCGCCTCCGGCTTCTGCGGAAACGCAGTCCGACGCAGGATACAGCGCTGACCCAATTTATGGGCAGCCTGCAGGACCCGAACTCGCCCAATTACCGCAAGTGGCTGTCGCCCGCCGAGTTCGGCGCATCCTTCGGCATCGCGGATGCTGATATCCAGACCATCGAAGCTTGGCTCGAAGGCAACGGGTTCAAAATCGAAGGCGTGCCCGCGAGCCGCAACTTCATCGCTTTTTCGGGCACCATGGGGCAGGTCGCGCAGGCCTTCCATACCAGCATCCACAGCTACAACGTGAACGGCGAACAGCATCTAAGCAACGCCGCCGACCCGCGGATTCCCGCGGCGCTGGCCTCGGTGGTTGCCGGCATCTCGCCGCTCAATGATTTTCGGGCTAAGCCCTTGCATGTGCGCGGTGGGCGCGGGCAGGTGCAAGCGGTGAAAGGTCAGCCTTCCGGGGTGCAAGCCGGCCGTGCGGCCTCACCGCTCTTGACGGAAACCGTAGGCACCAACCCGTTCTTCTATGTGACCCCGTCAGACGGGGCGACTATTTATAACGCGCCGAACTCGCTGAACCGGAACTTCACGAGCGGCACGGCGCGGACGGGTGCCGGTGTCAATATTGGGCTGGTGGGCGACTCGGACCTGAAAACCGCCGACTACCAAAACTTCGTGAGCCTTTTCCTGTCCGGGCTCAATACGCCTAGCCCGCAGCTTGTTGTCGATGGTGTCGACCCCGGCGTCGTGAACGGCGGCAATGCGGAAGAAGCGCTGCTGGACGCGGAGCTCTCGCAGGGTGCCGCACCGGGCGCCCAGCTTTTCTTCTACTCGAGTGCGGATGACCTGCTTGAATCCGGTCCGATTGACGCCGCGCTGCGCGCGATTGAGGATAACCAGGTTGCGGTTCTGAGTGTCAGCTTCGGTGCGTGTGAATCGAACCTGGGTGTCGCCGGCAACCAGCAGCTGAGCGAAACATGGCGGCAGGCGGCGGCGCAAGGGATTACTGTTGTTGTCTCAAGCGGCGACACGGGCTCGGCAGGTTGCGACGACGCAGGCGCAACGCAAGCGACCGGCGGATTGGCTGTCAGCGGTTACGCGTCCACGCCCTATGACGTGGCCGTGGGCGGCACGGACTTTGACGCTCTTGCGCTGACGAACGGCTTTACACAGTATCTTGGCGCAACCTATGGTTTCTTCGGGACCGCGCTCGGCTACATTCCGGAGAATCCCTGGAACGACTCCATTTCAGCGTCGCTGAACCCGCCTGGGCTTCTTTCCGCCGATACTGCACAGCAGTATCAAGACAGCAGCGGAAATAGTTTCACAATCCTGAGTAGCGGCGGTGGCGTTCCGAGCTCGGCTGCCGTGTGCAACGGTGCGGTGGATGCGAACGGAAACTGCAC
>CAXTUV010000318.1:0-4385 GCA_964247445.1 uncultured Acidobacteriaceae bacterium
ACCGGGGATGGCCTCGACCGCTTCCCAGCGCACCGCGTTCCGATGGTCCACCCTGATCTCGGCGGGCTGCTCGATCAACACCAAACGCTCGTGCTGCGGGATGGCGTCAAGGAACGCTTTCATGGTCGTGGTCTTGCCGCTGTCCGTGCCGCCAGAAATCATGCCATTGCGCTTGCCGGCGATGTAGCCGATGACGTGTCCCCGCACCTCCGGCGGCATCGTTCCGCTCTCGACAAGCTGCTCGGACGTGAACCAACGATTGAACTTGCGGATGGTGAGCGTCGGCCCGGAGAAGGAAGACGGCGCGCCGACCACGGCCACGCGCGAGCCGTCCGGCAGGCGCGTGTTCAGGATCGGGTTCTGCCGCGTGAGGTCCTGGCCCAGGTTGCGCGCGATGAGCTGGATGTCCGCGAGCAGGCTCTCGACCGTGTAGGGCCTCGCCATCTCCACCGGCGCGCAGCGGCCCTGCCGCACGGCGAATACGCCTGTGGTGCCGTTGATCATGAGGTCGCTGATCGTCTCGTCGGTCAGCAGCGCTTGCAGCTCGGCCGGAAAGAACTGGAGCAGTTGTGCCGAGATCATCGCGCGAAGGCTCCAAGCGCTGCCGGGAAGCGCGGCGGCAGGCCGGACAGCACGGCGGACGCGGGCCTGGCCTGCGGTGCGAGAGGCTCGACCGCGACGCGGTTCTCGATGTACTGCGTGATGGTCATGCCGAGCGGGTTGATGGTCTCGAACTGCGGAAACGTGGCGGCCTGCTTGTTCACCTGCGCGGGGTTCAAGTAATAGGTGAGGCTCACCGTCCAATGCTCGGTGCGCGGCTCGCGGCTCGCCTCGGGCGAATAAATGCGGTCCATGTTGATCGCGGCGGTGCCGCGCGCGAGCGCCTGACCCTGCACGGCTTCGGTGCTCATGCTGGTAATCACAACGCTGCGGACCTCGACCTCGCCCTGCTCGACCTGCCCGCTCATGACGCGCGTTACAAGGTGCTCGCGGTTGTCGCGGCCCATCAACTGCGAGGCGAGCGGCGTGGATAGGAAGTAGTAGTTAAGCGGGTACTTTTTGCCGACCGTTTCGCGGTTCAGAGTGTAGCGGTAGTTGGCCCAATCGGTGAGGTAGGTGCGGATTTCGCCTTCACGCGGCGTGTAGTTCAAATCGCTGTACTGGATGGCCTGGGCGCGGCCCATCTCGTCGATCCGCACGTAGCGGGTGATCTGCGGGCGCGCGGCCAAAAGGCCGATGGCGAGGAACGCGCCGCACAGCAGTACGGAGCCCGCGCCGATAACCAGCCGGTACGCTTTGCGCTCCGAGTAGTGCGCGGCGTACACCTCGTGCGCGATGCGGTCCTCGGCCTCGATGCGCGCGCCGTCCGGGTCTTTGCTCTGCTTGAAAAACTTCATGGAACATCCACCTCTTTGGAGAAAGCTGGTTGCTGGCGGTGCGGCTACGGGCGCACGAAACGCGCGACCGATGCGCTGGCGCTCGCGGCCGCGCCGCCGAAGATGATCTGCGTGATCCGGGGTACGGCCGCCATATTCAGCAGGAACGCGCCGAAGACAGCCATGACGGAGTTCATGTGGGCATCCCAGGAGCCAAGCGTGTACGTGCCGTGAAAGGTTTCCTGAAGGAAGCCGACTAGGAAATTGGCCCAGATAAAGATGAAAGCCGAAGCGACCGCACGGATCATCGCGAAGCTAAGTAGAACTTCTACGAAGCCGTAGAACTTGTGTTTGAAACGATCCGAGAGAAGCAGCGGAATGAATATCGGCGCAAAGAAGGCGCAAACTGCGTAGAAGACGAAGGAGGAGCAGTTGATGAAGAACAGCACTGCGGATGCCAAACCCATGACAAGGACCAACAAAGCATAGGTGAGTACGTCGGTGAGAGCGAACACAGACGGGCGGGCAGTTGTGAGCAGGGCGTCAAGAATAGCTTTCAGCAGCACGTCAATCGATTTCTGGTCGATGGCGACAACGATCACCTGGGCAAAGGACGAAAAGAGGTGGTTCAGCCCAATGCCGGTGCCTGGGATGGGGTTTGTCCAGTAGTGCTCAAGCAGCAGGCAAACAAGCAGGGTGGTGAGAAACCGCATAAGGTCACCCACCTCTAGAGGTCGATGGCGAAGACTCAGAGCCATGCCGCGAAACTGGAACTCAATGATGATGCTGATGAGCTTCACCGTGGCAATGAAACTAAGCAGAGTCATGCCCATTTGTGACAGCGTGTCTTCGTTCTGCGTAGTGAGCGCGGTGATGTTGTTGGTGAACTCGTAAAGCCAGTTCACCCCATTCCCGGGCGCGTTCAATTGAGCAAGCAAGATCGGCAGCAAGGTGCTTCTCCGTCAGGGGATGTACTTCTGCACGTCTTTCGAGTGGTCCGGAGTCGCGGCGGCCTGCTTTCGGCTGTCCTTGAGAGCTGCCTCGTACTCTTTCCTGTGCCGCTCCTCCGCTTGGGCCTCGGCGCTTTGTTGCTGCGTGTACTGCTGCGCGGCGGCCGTGATGGGCGCGACCTGCTCCTGCTGACGGATAAGCAAGCCGCCGATGAGGGTGAGCGCGGCAAGGATGGCGAGAAGAATCTTTGTGTTGAGTGCGTTGATCATGGCGGGCGTCCTTGTTTAGGGAATGTAGGTTTCCCAAGTTTCCGATTCGTTGTCGGGGTTGGTGTTGTTGGTCGCGTTCTCCTGCGCCACGATTGCATCGTGATTGAGGGTCACGGCCGCCGCGTTCCTTTGCTGCATGGAAGCGAGCGTCATCTGGGCGGCGATGCAGGACTGGAGCGGCCCCTGCGCCTGGGCCTCGGTGAGCGCCTGGGCTTGCCCGGCGTTCAGCAAGTTAAGCTGCTGGACTTCGCTGTTGGTTCCGTCCGTCGCGTCGAGCTGGATGCTGGTGAGCGAAGTCTGCGCGGGCAGGTTGTCCGCCCTTCCCTGCCGGTACTGCCCGACGCTGTTCAGGCAGTCCGGCGAGACCGCGTCGGTCGCCTCCACGAGCGCGAGCTGTGAGAGCCCGGTGCTCGCGCCCGGCGTTTCCCCGGCGAGGTACGAGGTCGTGTTCACCCCGACCGCGCCCATCTGCCAACCGGTGGCCGCGCTCGCCGGGGCGTTCCCGTTCAAGGCGGTCGATAAGCCGCTCGTTTCACCGAACGCATTCGCGACGTTGAAGTTCTCAAGCTGCGTTCGCTCGGTCTGCCACAGATTCTTTACCGAAAAATGCGTGAGGTTGTTTTCTATCGTTTGGAGCTGGTCGTAGGCGGTGGTGGCCTGGGTGACAAGCTGGCCGTAGCTCGACGGGTCGAACACGATGCTCGGAATGCCGAACTGCGCGCTCGCAAGCCCGCCGGTGATGAACAGGGCGGCGCATCCGAGCAGGAGATTGCGGCGTTTGGGGGTGATCTGCATGGGGTCAGGAGCCTCTACAGGGTCGGGTCTACGTCGTGGTTGTTGTAGGCGGGCAGGAGGATGTCGCGGTTGATGTAGACCCGCGCGCGCGAGCCTTCCTTGAGCGTGATGACGGGCAGCCGGTTCAGAAAACGGTCGAGCACCCGGGTCGCTTCCGCGCCGGCCTGCTCGGAAATCCCGTTGCGGATCTCGGTGGAGGAGTTCAGGACGTTGCCGTTGCTGCCGAGCTGGGTAAGCCCGCCCAGCCCGCCGATGATGGCCGCGGCCGAGAACGCGGAGAAGTAGCCGTGATCGACCTTGCCCGAAAGCCCGGTCGTGCCGAGCGGGTCGAGCCCCTGGTACTGCTCCAGGTTGACCGAAAAACCGTCGGGGCAGATGGCGCGGTGGAACAGAACCACAAGCCGGGTCTGCTGGCCGCCGGACACGCTTTTGACCTCGCCGATAAGCCGGGTGCCCTGCGGGAGCAAGAGCTGCTGGCGGTCGTGCGAGTAGTAGTCGGTGGTGAGCGAAACGAGGATGGGGCCGGTGAGCGCGCCGTTGATGTGGTTGGTCACGACGCCCTCGAACACCGTGCCCTCGAACACGCGGTAGAGCTTGCCCGAGTAGGCGTCGGCTGCATCGGCAAGCGTCTTCGCGTGGGCGCTGCCTGCGTTCGTCAGAGCGGGCGAAGGCTGCGTATCGGCTTTCGCTTCCTCCCCTGCTTCCGGCGCGCCGGGCTTGGCTGCCTCGGCTGCTTCCGCCTCTTCCGCGACCGGACGCTGCGCGGATGCGGGCATAACCGGCGCGGGAGACGCGGCGCGCGTGAAGTCGATGGCGAGCGTGTCGCTGTTCAGCGCGTCCTCGCGGCGCTTGCGGCGCATCAAGGCGTCCTGCCGGGCCTGCGCCCGCAGTTCGGCCGCCGAGCTGGTCGCCCGCTGCGGGGCGTTCGGCCCGGCACCGTACAGCGCCCTCGCCTGGGCGTCGGTCATCGGCGGCGCGCCGTCTGCTTCGGGAC
>CAXTUV010000319.1:0-3097 GCA_964247445.1 uncultured Acidobacteriaceae bacterium
TAGGTGCATCCCGGTACACACCAATTTCCGGCTCGCCGCCCTCACGCAGCTTGGCGCGGAACATGCCCGGCGTGTTAAAGCTCCACGCGAGCTGCCCGTCAGGCGTGAGCGCGATGATGCCGCCGTCGCCGTGGATCGCGCTGAGCTGCGTTTGCACGACCTCATCCGCAGCTGCCTGGAGCTTCATGCCCTTGTACTCGACCAACGCGCAGATGCTGCGCGCGACCGTGAGCCGGATGAAATACTCGCCCGTTCCCGTGGCGGAAACACCGCAGGACTCATTCGAGGCATACGTGCCCGCGCCGATGATCGGCGAATCGCCGACCCGGTTCCAGCGCTTGGCCTTGACCCCGCCGGTCGAAGTGCCCGCGGCGAGGTTGCCCTGCTTATCGAGCGCGACCACCCCCACGGTCCCGTATTTATGCGCCTCCCCCTGCTCGAAAAAGGTCACCGGCTTAGGAGGTGGCGCGCCGGCGGGCCGAGGCGGGATCGGTTCACCCTTCGCCTTGAGCTCTTTTTCCAGCGCTTCCCAGCGCCGTTCTGTGAAGAAAAAGCTCGGCTGCACCTGTTCGAGGCCCACATGCGCGGCGAAAGCATCCGCTCCCGGGCCGATCAGCATGACATGGTCAGACCGCTCCATCACCGCTCGGGCGAGCGAAATAGGGTGGCGCGTCTGTTGCACATCGGCCACCGCTCCTGCCTTAAGCGTCGTCCCGTCCATGATCGCCGCATCAAGCTGATTGGTCCCGTCCGCGGCAAAAACGGCACCGCGCCCCGCGTTAAACAGCGGGTTGTCTTCGAGCAGCTTGATCGCCGCCTCGACCGCATCGAGCGACGACCCGCCGTGGTCGAGCACGGTGCCCGCGGCCTTGACGGCCTCGCTGAGTCCGGCGCGGTAGTCGCGTTCCGCCTCCGGCGTCATGGACGAGCGCTCGATGACTCCAGCGCCGCCATGGAGCACCACCGCCCACTTATGAGGCGCCTGCGCCTGCGCGGGCAAGGCGGCAAGGAGCAAGAGAGCGGCTTTCACGGGCGTTCCTCCTTATCATTTCTGATCACGGTCCCGCCTTTCATCACGAACCGAACCCGGCGCACCGCGGAAATGTCCGTCAGCGGGTCGCCGTCCACCGCGATGATGTCCGCCAGGAAGCCGGGCTTGAGCTGTCCGATTTCGTTCTCCCAGCCCAGCAGGCGCGCGCCGTTCAATTCGTCGGCGCGCAGCACGTCCGGGGCGGGCATGCCGAACTGCACCATCAGCTCCAACTCACGCGCTTGCGTGCCGTGCGGAAAGGGGCCTACATCGGACCCGACCGCCATGGGTACCCCGGCGGCGAGCTGCTTCCGGAACTCGGCGGCATGCAAGGACTGTAGGGCGCGCTCGCGGGCAGCCCCTTCCGGGGTCGCAGAGTGCTCGGCGAAATACTCGCTGATCGCAAACGTCGGCACAGCCGGGATGCCCTTTTCCCGCATCAAGCGCATGGTTTCCGGGCTAAGCTGGTAAGCGTGGTCGATGGAGGCAACGCCCGCTTGCGCCGCGTACAGCGCGCCGGGCTCGGCCGTGCAGTGCACCCCGACCCTGGTTCCAGTGCGCCCAGCCTCCGCCACGGCAGCCGCGAGCTCGGCTTCGGTGTACTGGTAGGGAGCCATCAATTTGTCGCCGTCGAGGCGGTCCGCCCCGGTCTGGTAAATCTTTGTGAAATCCGCGCCCTCTTTGCGCTGCTCGCGCATCACCTTGATGAGTTGCTCGGTCGTGTCGGCATAGTCCGCGTTGCCCGGCACATGGGCGGCCGGGTTGTAGTGAATCGCGTCCTCGTGCCCGCCGGTGATGCTGATGGCATTGCCGCTGACGCGAAGCCTCGGTCCCGGGATGAGGCCCTTCTCGATTGCATCGCGGACCGCCGTGTCGGCTGAGCCCGCGCCCTCCGTTCCCATGTCGCGCTCAGCCGTGAAGCCCGCTCGGAGGTCCGCCCGTGCCGCAAGCGTCGCCAGGATGGTGCGCTCCGGGACCGACTCGACCACGGTTTGCAAGTCCTCCGCGCCAGGGTGAAGAAACAGGTGCACATGCGCGTCGATCAGCCCCGGCATCAAGGTGAGCGGGCCTAAGTCAAGCACGGCGGCCCCGGGCGGGTGCGGCACGACAGCGCCGACGGCCGTGATCCTGCCGCTCTCCACAAGAATCTCAGCAGGCGCGATCAGACGGCCCTGTGCAACCTCCAGCAACTGGCCTGCCCGCAAGATCATAGTTTGCGCGTGGGCCATATCTGAGAGTAGGAGAATGGCGAGGGCGAAGCGTAGGCCCGGCATGCGTTGCATGCTAGCACGCAGACGTTCCGCCGCCGCAGTTCCATTTCGGGAAGAGTGGGCAAGCTGAGTTCCAAATTGAGCCGAGCCGGGAAATACAAAGTGGGAAGTTTGTTGCGCAATCACCTGCCCATAGGAAAGTGAGGACGGAGTTGGAAGGGACATGAAGATAACGCTCGCAATACCCACACTGGGCAGAACGAATGAATTGAGTGATCTCCTAGAAGGCTTCGCCGCTCAGCGCTTCCGGGATTTCGAAGTCATTCTCGTCGACCAGAACGAGGATGATCGACTCAACCCTATCGTCGCGCGCCATGCCGGCAGCTTTCCCATCCGGCATGTTCGCTCGAAAATCAAGAATGCCTCGCATGCGCGCAATGTTGGGCTTGAACTGGCGCGAGGCGCGATCATCGGGTGGCCCGACGACGATTGCAGCTACATGCCGGAGACGATGGAACGCGTGGTTGAGCACTTTGATCGAGATCCGGAACTGGCTCTGCTGAGCGGAACAAACCGTGCAAAGTCCGGTGAATTTCTGAACGGACGCTGGAGCAGCCGTTCCTGCGCGATCGATGAGAAAACCGTGTGGACAACCCTACAGGGCTACAACATGTGGATTCGGACGGACGCAGCCCGCGAGGTGGGGGGCTGGGATCCCGCGATCGGGCCGGGGACCTTGTGGGGCTCCAGCGAAGAACCGGATTTCGGTCTTCGGCTGCTGCGGCGCGGGTACAAGGGCTTCTACGACATCAGTTTGATTGTTCGTCACCCGGATAAACGTTTAAGCGCCGCGGCG
>CAXTUV010000319.1:3107-4383 GCA_964247445.1 uncultured Acidobacteriaceae bacterium
TGCCCGAGGTTTCGAATACGGCACGGGCATGGGCAGGGTCTTGCGCCGGCACTCCGCGGCTCACACCGTTGCAGCAGCTTTCTTTCTCCGCCCGCTGGGCGGGCTTCTGTGGAGCTTGGCGCGCGGCAAGCGTTCCAACGCAATCTACTACTGGAGAACATGGCATGGACGTGTTTGGGGATACCTTGCACCGCGGGAGTGGGGCGATGCGCGCAAGTAGTCAGAAAGCAAATGAGTTGACCATTATTGTCGGCATCGCCACGAATGGTCGTGCGCCTATTCTGCGCGAAACCCTGACCGACCTGGCCGCGCAAACCGCTCAGCCCACAGCCGTAATGGTGACTTACGGCAATCCGAGCGACATCGCCGACCTCGCGGAACGTTTCCCGTCCGTTGAGTTCATCCAAGCCACAGGCGGCTCCTGTGCCAAGCGCAACCGCATCCTGGACCGCGCCGGCGCGGCGGACCTGGTGTTGTTCATCGATGACGACTTCCTGCTCGCGCCGGACTACCTGGAAGTGATCGAACGGGCTTTCCGGCAGGACGCCGGGCTGGTCGCCGCGACAGGCCGGGTGGTGTGTGACGGTGCCAAGGGTCCCGGCCTTTCCGTCGAGCAAGGAAGGCAAGCGCTCAGTCTCGCGCCGCGCCCGCTGTTGGAGCAGCCCTGCCCGCCTTTCAACACCTATGGCTGCAACATGGCTTTCCGCATGGACGCGATCCGGGAGAGCAGTGTGCGCTTCGATGAAAAACTCCCGGCTTACGCCTGGTACGAAGACATCGATTTCTCCCGCAGGCTGGCCCGGCAGGGTACGCTTCTGCTCCTTCCTGCCGCGATGGGAGTTCACCTAGGAGTAAAGGTCGGCCGGCAATCCGGGCGGAGGCTGGGCTATTCGCAGATGGCCAATCCAGCCTATCTTTGGCGAAAAGGAACCTTCCCGCTTAGCCGCGCCTTGCAAAGCATGGGGCGCCATTTTGTGATCAACCTGTTCCGCAGCTTCGCGACAGAACCGTTAGTAGATCGTCGCGGAAGGCTCAAAGGCAATCTCCAGGCCATGGGCGACCTCCTACGTGGACGCATGCACCCGGAACGCATCTTGCAAATGCCGTGACTTTGGAAGAGAAGCAGCTCCGGCTCGCTCATGGAATGAAGAACTTACTCTGCTTCCCCGAAGCTCTAATTTTCTGGTTTTGCTGATTTTCGCTTTTTGTCAATCTGCGGGTAATCACTGACCCTTACCAAGGTTGTCGCGAAATCTTTGCTTTAGAGCTCAAGTTT
>CAXTUV010000320.1:0-4323 GCA_964247445.1 uncultured Acidobacteriaceae bacterium
CCCCGCCTGGGAGCAAGCCCGCGATGCCGCAGGCATCTATCTCGAGGCCGCCTGCACCCTCGGCCGCCGTACAGCCGAAATGCACCTCGCGCTTGCCCAACCCACCGACAACGGCGCGTTTACCCCCGAGCCGATGGCACCCGAGGACCTCCGCGCGCTCGAGCGCGACCTGGCCGAACACGGCGCGCGCGCCTTCGACCTCCTCCGCGCCTCCATCGGCAAGCTTGCCGAGGCTTCCGAAGGCACGGTCGAGCAGGCCGGCCTGCTTTTGAGCCGCCGCCGTCAGGTCCTGGGGAGGTTCGCCGCCCTGAGCACCCTCGGCGCGGGCGCGCTCCGCACCCGTGTCCACGGCGACTACCATCTCGGACAAACTCTCCGCTCCAAGGGCGACTGGGTTCTGCTCGACTTCGAAGGCGAGCCCGCCCGTCCGCTCGCTGAACGCCGCGCCAAGCAATCCCCCATGAAGGACGTCGCCGGCATGCTGCGCTCGTTCTCCTACGCCGCCGGCGCAAGCCTCACCGCGTTCATCAGCCGCCGCCCCCAGGATTACGACCGGCTCGAACCCTGGGCCCGCTTGTGGGAAGCCGCCGTGATCGACGAGTTCCTCGACTCCTACCGCACCGCCACCGCCGGCAGCACGATCGTGCCGCAAGAAGAAGCCGCGTTCCGCAGCCTACTTAACGTGTACCTGCTCGACAAAGCACTCTACGAGCTTGTCTATGAACTCAACAACCGCCCTACCTGGGTGCGCATTCCCCTGTCTGGGATTCTGGCGCTGGGAAACTAAGGGTGACCGACAAACTTCTCCCCGGTCTTTGCACCGGAAGGGCAGCGCGGCGCGCACTCATCGCGAACGGCAAAAGAGCAGGATGCACGACAATCTACAACGCGCGGCGACCTGGATCACCCGGCGTTTAGAAGCAAGGATAGACGCTTCCCGTTCGGAGATTCGCGGCTGCTTGAGCGCGCTGGATGGAATCGTCTACGACCACCATGGCCGCATCACGAAACTGGAGACGCGCCAAGAAGGCAAGCCCTAACAACCGCGTGTCTCTCTGAGCACCGCGGCGGTAGTCCGGCCCGTCCTCTGCATTACGATAAGCGTTGGAGCTCCCAAGCATGGCCAATATCCAGACCGCGCCCGACTCGGCCGTCATCATCTCTACCCAACGCAGCAGCATGCCGTTGTTCCTCGGCATCAGCGGCTCGGCCGACCCCGACCAGCTCCGCGAAGCCGCCGCACGCCTCCATGCGTCCGGCGCGTTCTCGGGCGTTCACCTCACCCTCGCCTACCCGGGCGCGGACAGCGCCCGCACCCCGGTTGACGAAGGCACCGACCTGCTCACCTACCCGCTCGCGACCGCCGAAGGTTCCAGCTCTCCGTGGGCTCAGACCGCCGCCGCTGAGTCCGCCCTGCTGTCCCTCGCCGGGGAAAGCGGCGCGCAAGCCGCCGTCCTGCTCCATCCCGACCTCCAGTCTCTCACTCCGCAGTCGGTCGAAGCGCTCGCCCGGCCTGTTCTTTCCCGCGAACGCGACCTGGTCATGGGTTCGTACACCCTGCCGCCCTTTGACGGCCTGCTTAACCATGCCCTGTTGGCCCCTTTGACCCGTGCCCTCTATGGCAAGCGCGTCCGCTATCCTCTCGCGCCGGACTTCGCCGTATCCGCGCGCCTGATGGCTCGCCTCGCCGTCGCGGCCCATTCCCGCAGCGCGAGCGGCACGCCGATCCTGTGGCCGACCGCGATCGCCGCGGGCATCGACGGCGCGGTTTCTGAAGTCCCGCTCGCGACCCAGCACGCCCGCGCCGGGGCCGACATGGAGCTGTCCGCGGTCCTCGCCCAACTCGCCGGCTCGGCATACGCCGAGATGGAAACGCATGCGCCGCTGTGGCAGCGCGTCCGCCCCGCGCCGCCCAACGGCATCGGCGCGAGCTACGCCGCCGCCAGCCAGGCGCAGGCCGCCGACATCGACACCGCCCCCATGATCAAGTCCTTCCTGCTCGGCTCGCGCTCCTTACAGGACGTTTGGGGCCTTGTACTCCCGCCCGTCACCTTGCTCGACCTTAAACGCCTCACCACGCTCGCTCCGGACAAGGTCCGCATGCCCGACGAGCTGTGGGTTCGTATCGTCTACGACTTCGCCCTGGGCTGGCGCTTGCGCACCATCAACCGCAAACAGCTGCTCGGCGCGCTCACCCCGCTCTACCTCGGCTGGGTCGCCTCGTTTGTCAACGAAGCAGCCGCCAATCCTTCCTTTGACGCCGACGCCCGCCACGAGAAGCTCGCCCGCGCCTTTGAGGACGGCAAGCCCTACTTGGTCCGCCGCTGGCGCTGGCCCGACCGCTTCAACCCGTAGCCCCTCGGCCGCATCCTCAAACCAGAACAGGAGAGCCCGCCATGGGTCAACAGATCGCGCAATCGCTTGAAGACTCCATCAGCCGCGTCATCACAAAGATTGTCACCCTGCTTCCCGGCATTGTTGCGTTTGTACTCGTACTCATCATCTTCGGTGCCATCGGCGCGGGCTTGGCATGGTTGACCGAGCGCGCCGCCGCGAGCCTCCGCTTCGACGCCCGTTTTGAGCAAAACGAGCGCCTCGCCGAGTGGACCCACTCACCCTCGCGCCTCGTCGCCCGTATCGTCTTCTGGACCGTTTTCGTTCTCGGCATCCTGGTCGGCATCTCCGCCTTCGAGGCGGGATCCTCCGACACGGGTGTTTCCGCCTATGTCTTCTCCTACGTCCCGCGCTTGGTCGGCGGCCTCATCCTTCTGTTCATCGGCACGCTCATCGCCCGCGTCCTCGGCCGCTCCGTCCTGATCTCCAGCGTCAACATGGGTTTGCAGTATGCCCGTCTGCTCGGCGCGGGCGTGCGCTGGCTGATCCTTGTCCTCACCGCCGCCATGGTGCTCGATCACCTGCAAATCGGCGGTCGCATCGTCGACCTCGCCTTCGGCATCCTCTTCGGCGGCATCGTCCTCGCCCTCGCGCTCGCCGTCGGCCTAGGCTCCCGCGATCTCGTCACCCGCTCGCTCGAGCGCGAAGTAGGCCAAGCCCGCCCGCTCATCCCGGAATCCATGAAGGAAGAGCAGGTGCATCATTTCTGAGAAGGCAGGTGCGCTTGCATGATCGCGACGAGGATGTCCGTTGAGGAATATCTGCACGGCGACCATGATTGGGAAGCCGCCGAGTATGTCGACGGTGTAATCGAGGAGCGCTGCGAGGGCGAAAAGAACCACAGCAAATGGCAGCTTGCGCTTCAGATCTGGTTCTGGCTGCACCGTGAAAGCTGGCACCTCATCGGCTACCCCGAGCTTCGCTCCCAAACCCAGGAAACGAACTATCGGCTGCCCGACGTGCTGGTCTTGGCCGACGATGCGCCGGATGAGCAGAGTGTCCGCCACCCTCCGGCCGCTGTTTTCGAAATTCTCAGCCCGCGAGACCGCATGGAGCGTGTCGAGCGCAAGCCGCGGGAATATGAAGCCATGGGCGTGAAAAGCATCTATCTCGTCGATCCTGATACTGGCGAGTTTCAGCGCTTCCAGGCTGGGCAGCTTACTTCAGTAGCGGAGTGCGAGATCGGGGAGACTCGTTTCGCCGTCTCGGAAGTGGCTGCTCTGGTGCGGTAAACAAACACTAAGCACATGCCGCGTAAAGCTGCTTCCGAAGTCGACGCCCAACTCGCCCGCTATCGCGCGATGCGCGATTTTTCGGTCACAGCCGAGCCCAGCGGCAGCTCTGCGGGTTTCACCTCCGGCGAAAAGCTCCCCTTCGTCATCCAAAAGCACGCCGCCACCCGCCTGCACTATGACTTCCGCCTCGGCTGGCGCGGCGTCCTCAAATCCTGGGCTTGTGCCAAAGGCCCCAGCTACGTGACGAGCGATCGACGCCTCGCGGTCGAGGTCGAAGACCACCCGATCGAGTACGGCGGCTTCGAAGGCGCGATTCCTCAAGGTGAATACGGCGGCGGCACGGTACTCGTTTGGGACCAGGGTACTTGGGAGCCGCTGCCCGGCACCGATTTCGACGAGGGGCTGAAGAAAGGTTCGCTCAAGTTCGCCCTCCACGGCGAAAAGCTGCAAGGCCGTTGGACGCTGGTACGGATGCATTCCCACCCGCCCGGCAAAGCCGCGAACGAAGCGAAGCCCAACTGGCTTCTCATCAAGGAGCACGACGGTCAGGAGCGCCCAGCAACCGCCCCAGCCATTACCGACGAGGCCCCAAACTCAGTCGTCACCGGGCGCAGCCTCGCGCAGATCGCCGCCGCCGAGGACCATGTCTGGCATTCCCACGCGGTCGAGCCGCCCTCCGGCACCCGCGTCCGCA
>CAXTUV010000321.1:0-4319 GCA_964247445.1 uncultured Acidobacteriaceae bacterium
GTCAATATAGTTCGCGACAAATAAGTCGAGGTGCCCGTCGCGGTCATAGTCCACAAACGCGCAGCCTGAGTTCCAGCGCGTTTTAGCTTGGGTCAGTCCAGCTTTCGCGGAAACATCGGTAAAGGTGCCGTCGCCGTGGTTTTTATAAAGAATCGGCTGTCCATAGTAAGTAATGAACAAGTCGTCCAAGCCGTCGTTGTCATAGTCGCCTACGCAGCAGCCTTGCCCCCAACCCGACCGGGCCATCCCGGATTTAGCCGTGATGTCGGTAAAGGTGCCGTCGCGGTTGTTCTTGAATAAGCGGCTGACCGGTTCTTCACCCTTCGGAAATCCGTCGAGCCGCGTCCCGTTCACCAGGAAAACATCGAGCCAGTCATCATGGTCAAAGTCATAAAAGGCGACCCCGCAGCCGGTCGTTTCGAGCAGGTAGCGGTTTTTGTGCTCGCCGCCGTAAATGGTCTTCGCGTTGAGCCCGGACTGCTTGGCGACGTCGATAAACGTAAACCCGAGCGGCGTGCCCGTGACCGGCGAGGGCGCCCCCTTGGGCGCGGGCCGGGCCTGCGCGTTGAACGTAGGCTGCGCGCCCACCGACTGCCCCCGCGCGGGCAGCGCGAGCGAGAGCACGTCTTCAAAAGCAAGCACCAGCGCCGTGCGGGATAAGGAGCGAACGAAGCCGCGCCGGGACTTGGAAAGCATAAGGAGGAGTATAGGAACCGGCGGGCACACCCGGCAAACGGCAGGAAGCGAGGCTGGAAGGATTTCATCGAAGGATTTCGATAATTCAGATCGAACTACACCCCACACTCCAAGCCCGCTATGCCGAGCTCGCCGTTCAGCGCGGTTTCCCTTTGGAGCAGTACATCGCCGAGCGGCTCCAAATCCTTGAGCTGAGCGCGCCGCCGCCATCCGCCAAGCCCGAGATGACACCGGAAGAGCGCGCCGCCGACATAGATGCCTGGCTGGAGCGGCTGCGTCGGTACTCGCATAAAAACCGTTCCTACCCGAATCGGCTTTTACACGCGAAAGCCTGTATAAGGATCACGACTAAGTGCCGGCTCGCTACGCTCTCGACACAAATGTCTTGATCGCGTTGGCCTATGAGGAGCATCCACAGCACCATGCCGCATTGTCGGCGACACGAAGGCTCGCGGCAGGTGGTGCCGAGCTTTGCTTCACTGCCCAGAACCTAGGTGAGTTTTGGAATGTAAGCACCCGGCCGCGGGAGAGAAACGGTTTCGGCCTTTCTCCTAGAGAAACATTGGACGAAATCTCCGAGCTTGAGCTGAAGTGCGAGGTGCTCGCGGAGGACGCTCAGATTTACACGATGTGGAAGCATCTCCTCGTTGTCCGTAACATTGGCGGTGTGCAGGTTCATGACGCACATTGCGGCGGTGCTTACTTTCCATAGCCTCCGTAACCTGCTCACCTTTAACACGAAAGATTTCCAACGTTTTCCATCAATCCAAGCCTTGCACCCGGCCGAAGTCTAAGCGCTCACCGCACATCGCTTAACTTCAACGCCCCGCCCGCTTCCAGCTTCACCGCAGCCGCATTTTCATTTGCCGCCTCCGCGTCCCGGCCCTCTGCCCGGTATGCCTGCGCCAGCAGGTTGTGCGTCATGCCGTTGCGAGGGTCCAGCCCGCGGGCGTGCTCCAGGTAACGCACCGCGCCCACCGCGTCGCCCTGTTTCAACAGCGCCTTCCCCAGCAGGATGTACGGCCCGGTCGCGTTCGGCTCCAGCAGCACCGCCTTCTCAAGCGCGGCCTGCGCGCGCGCGTAGTCGCCGGCACGGCTGTAGGCATCGCCTAGGCGGTCGTACACGCTCGGCGCCAGGGGATTGAGGGTCTGCTCGGCTTCCAGCTCCTTTTCCGCTTCCGGCAGGCGATTGCCCGCGAGCGCTAGCTCGCCCAGCAGCTCGTGCGCGAGCGGCAGGTGCGCGTCCAGTGCCACCGCTTTCGCGGCGAACGCTTGGGCGGCCGGGAGCGACTCCGACCGCAGCAGCAGCCGCGCCGCCAGTAGGTAGGCCCCGGCCGAGTCCGGCGCAAAGCCATAGTAGCGGGCAAACGCCTGCCGCGCCTCGTCGTAGCGGCCCGCGCTCGCATAACAAAGTCCCAGCACGTAGGTGGCTTCTCCCGTGCCGTGCTCGAGTAGCGGAATGGCCTCCCGCGGCTGCCCCAGCCGGTACAGCGCGACCCCACGCCCCTGCGCGGCCTCCTGGCTTTGCGGGTCGGCTTCAAGCGCAAGCGCATAGGCTTTTTCGGCCTCACCGGGCTTCGCTTGGGCGTCAAACGCCTGCCCGCGCAGTAGTTCCACCCGCGCGAGCGCGGCGCGGCCTCCCGCGGGTGAGGCGGCCAACGTATCGAGTTCCGGCAGAGCCTCGGCCGCGCGCCCGGTCTCGATTGCGCGCCGTAAACGCGCAAGGTCGGGCGGCGGCGCGGGTGCCTCCGGCTGCTGCATGAGAAGCAAAACAAGAAGAAACATGAGCCCCGAAAAGTGTACGGGGAGAGACCTGGAAAGGTCTCTCCCCGTGTGGGTGAGTGGGTTGAGCGGCCTAGAACGACAGCCGCACCGAAAACTGCTGCTGCCGCGGGTTGGTGGAGCCGTTCGGCAGAGGGCCGCCGGTAATGGAGCCGGTGTTCTCGATGCTGGCCGTGGCCGAAGTCGTCGGGCCGCCCGGAACCCCGTAGTTGATGTGATTGAAGCCGTTATACGCATCCCAGCGGAACTGCGCCGTGATGCTTTCCTTAATGGGGAAGTTTTTCTGGAGCGACAGGTCGCCGTTGAAGTAGTTGGGCCCGAAGACCGAGTTGCGCCCCGAGCTGCCGATGGTGTCGAGCGGTGCCGCCGTGAACTGCCCGCCCAGCGTTTGCGCCTGGTAGAAGGTCACGCCGGTCGGGCCGCCCGGGTAGCCGGACGTGCCGGTCCGCAGGGAGCGTACCGGTCCGTTGACGTAGCAGGGCGCGCTGCTCGGTGTGCTGTTGGAGCAGCCGCTGCTGATGGAAAGCGTGAAGGGAAGCCCGCTCTGCCAGGTGATGATCGGGGTGAACTGCCACCCGCCGATCGCCTCGTTCAGGATGCCGCCCGCATTGTGGAAGAAGAGCCGGTTGTGCCCGAACGGCAACTCACCCAACCCGTACAGGATGAACGACTGCTGGCGCTCGGAGTCGTCGCGGCCTCGGACAGCTCTCTTGTCAAAGGTCGCGAAGTTGGACGCAAAATTGATGGATTGCTGCCAGGCGTAGTTCGCGTTCAGCGAAAAGCCATGCGTGAAGGTTTTGGCAAATGAGATTTGGAGCGCGTTGTAGTGGGTGTCTTGATCGTCGCCGTAATAAGTGATGCCGTTGGTCCAGCCGCATTGGCCGGGCGCGAAGCCCGCCGGAGTGGCGTAGTTCGGGTCCGCGCAAGCTTGGAGGCTGCCGGCATAGTAGCGACGCAGGTAGTTCTGGTTGGCGGTGCCTCCATTGGCCGCGATGCCCGCTACGTTGTTTTGCAGGGGAGACCGAACGGTCGAGGGTACGCTGTTGTCGTAGTGCAAAGCCTGCCCGCTGATGCTCAGGTTCGCGGGGAGAAAGATTCCCGGCTCGTTGGGGTTGGTGCTGTTGCCGTCGCCTGCCGAAAGAGTGTGGCTTCCCTTATTGCCGACGTACGCGAAGGTGACCGAGGTCGTCGCGTTGATCGACTGCTGCAGGCTCAGGTTCCATGCATCAATAGTGGGCAGCCGCAGCGTGGTCGGCCGTGAACGGGACTGCACGGCATAACCCGGATTCGGCAGCAAGCCGCTGGCGGGCACGACCGTAGGCGTGGGCTGGGCCGGGCCTTGCGCCAGGTTGAAGGCGAAGGTGGTCTGGTTGCCTTGCAGCGTCTGCTGCTGGCTGGCCAGGATGGGCAGGTTCTGCGTCGCGGCATGGCCGAAGATCGAACCGAACACGCCGATGTCGAAGGACCGCCCATACCCGGCGCGGATGACCTGCTTCTCATTCACCTGGTAGGCTACGCCGATGCGAGGCTCGAACGGGTAGCTCGCCTTGGCATAGTTCAAGTTGCTGCGCACACCGCCGATACCCGCAACCCGAATGTATCCGGAAGCGAGGTCGAGCAGTCCGCCTTGGCCGGGTGTGTTGATCGCCTCCGGGAAGTAAATGTCATAACGCAGGCCGTAGTTCGCGGTCAGCTTGGGCGTGACGCGCCAGGTGTCCTGCGCGTAGAAGAAGGTTCGTTTTTGGAACTCCTTCGCATTGGTGGATGTGCTGACAAAGCGGGAGAAGTTCGATACATCGCCCAGGGCGATGGTGGCAACGCGGAGTCAGCCTTGGTTGACT
>CAXTUV010000322.1:0-4316 GCA_964247445.1 uncultured Acidobacteriaceae bacterium
CAGTAGAGAAGCGGCGTGGTTGCGCGCGCGCGCTGGGCCAGCGTTTTCTTGGCGCACGTACCTCAGCGCCAGCGGAGACCCGGCCGCGTAGGCGCTCACCCGCTCCCGCGTGTCATCCGTCGACCCGTCATCGACGACAACTACCTCGAACTCGGACCAGGTCTGCGCTTCCAAGTGCTCAAGGCAGCGGATCAGCACCTTTGCACGATTGAAAGTCGGGATGACGACGCCGATCGGGAAAGGTTCGCCGACGGAGGCGGGGTTGAGTTGCGGCGTGATATTCGAGTCTATTGTATTCACGCGTTCAGCTTTCTTAAGGCAGGTACTAATCGTGAACGAGATCGCGCAGGTAGCTGCTCAAACCATGCCCGTAGCGCATATGTCCGCGCATAAGTGCCACGCCCAAAGGGACACGGGGCAGCCAGGAGCCGGAAAGTAGATTCGCGCGACGGTGCATGTAGGCGGCCTTCTCCGCAGCGTAAGTTACACTTTTCGAGTGCCCAGGAAAAGTTTTAAGTTTCGCCTCCATAGCTGAAAGTTTGCATCCGATCCCCTTATGAAACTCCGCCCGCTGGCTCTGCTTTTTCCGCAAGCTCACGGACGCTGCGATGCGTCGAAGGCCGATTTGCTGGGCATCATGCAAGCGGTACTGGATAAGTTGTTCGTGCACGGGATAGATATTAGCGATAGCTGAGATGATCAAGGCTATCCATTCGTCATGGACCCACTCCTTTGAAATGGGGACTATTCGTTCAACGAGGGGGGCGCGAAAGACGAGCGTGGCTCCGGTGACGAGCGGACGTTTAATCAGAAAGTAAGTGGTATCAGTTTCGAATGCCTGCTTTTCGGAGGGCGTAAAGCCTACCGAATTCCACAAGCTAACATTAAGTTGCATCCCGTCAGCGTCGATGAGGCCGGCATTTGAGAAAGCCGCCCCGGCTTCGGGCCGGGTATCGAGCACGGACGCAAGCCGGGCGAGTTTAGCAGGCATCCACACGTCATCCTGGTCGCATAAAGCGATCAACTCGCCCGTGCACAGGCCGATGGCCTGCTCAAAATTCTTCGTGGAGCCCAGGTTGCGCTCGTTGCGGACCCATCGGACGGGAAACGGCACCTCGGAGGCGAACTGCTCGATCAGCGCCGGGGTTGTGTCGGTCGAGCCGTCGTCGCACACCACAAGCTCAAACGGCTGGAGGGTTTGCGCGCGGATGGAGGCGAGCTGCTCGGGGAGGAAGCGGGCACCGTTGTAGGTGCACATGGCGATGGAGACGCGCATTTCGATTCACCCAGGATAACGCGCGGCGGTGCTCCCGGCCAGTGTGGGCAGGTTCCCTATGGGTGTCGGGCGCGGTAGGCGGTGGTGTGGTCCCCTATACTTCGAAAAGGGAACAAGTACTTCGAGAAGGGAACAAGCATGCGCATTCTCGCGGTCATGGTCCGCTACAAAATGGAGCTTGCTGAGTCCGAAACCGCCCGGGGGCTGTGCGCGGCGTTCGCGGCCGACCCGGCGCTGGCATCCGCCTACGAGCTGCTGATTTGGGACAACAGCCCCGAGCCGCTCGCGAATCCCCGGCTGCCGATACCCTTCGCATACCGGCACTCCGGGCGCAACGTGGGTGTTTCAGGGGCGTACAACGGGGCGATGGCGGTCGCGGCCGAGCGAGGGGCGGCGTGGATGTTGCTGCTGGACCAGGACACAACCGTGATCGCGAAATTTTTGCGCGGCATGGCTCGGCACGCGGGCGCGATGCAAGGCGAGCTCACTGTCGCTGCCATCGCGCCGACGGTGAGGGTGGGCGAGTTCACGGCATCGCCGCGGCGCCAGCTGCGCTTCAACCGCAGCCGACCGTACCCGGCGGGCGAGGTAGGACTCGCTTTCGGTGAAGCCGGGCTGTGCAATAGCGGCGCGCTGGTGCGGACCGCTGCCCTGGCCGAAATCGGCGGTTTCAGCACAGACTTCTGGCTGGACTACTCTGACGGCTATGTGTTTCACCAGCTTTTCCTGCGCGAAAAAAAGATTTGGCGCGCGGCTGATGTTGAGTTGGAGCACGAGATGACCATGCTCGACTACGACCGCTTGATGGCCCCCTCGCGCTACCGAAATTTCTGCTATGCGGAAACCGCGTTCTACGACTTGTACCGGGACGGACTGGACAACGCAGCCCAGACTTTGCGGCTGGTCGTCAGGGCCGTGAAGCAGCGGCTTAAGTTCAAGAACCCGGATTTTTCTCGACTCACCGCACAGCAGTTTTTATACCGGCTTTGCGTGCCGAAGCGCGAGCGGATCAGAATCTGGAAAAAACAACAGGGGCGCTTCCCATTGCCCGCTGTGAGCGCGCCCGAAACATAATCCGCAAGCTCCTGTTACCTGTCGTCGGCTTCGGTGTACGCGCAATCTCCAAGCAGAACAGAACGTACACGCCGTAAAGATAGCGGGGTTGGATAAAGGGCGTTGCTGCGGTCGCGATCAGCGTAATAAACGCAAGCAGCACGACGGGGCTTTGAGGGCTCATGCGCTTGGTCCAAGCCGCATACCCAAACACGCACAATGTGGCAAGGCAGCCGAGCGGCTGAAAGATCTCCTGCTGCGGGTCCGCGAAGCCACTCGCTAGGCCTGAATTTGCTAAGTAAAACTGTGGCTGCGCCAAACGTCCCAGCGTGAGCATGGCGATTTTCGGCAGAACGACGAGCGGGAACAGAAACGAGTTCTGGAGCGAGTTGAGGATGCGGACGGTATTCGCACCCGCGAGGATGTCGTCAAATGTGGCAGGGTCGATGCCGAGCAGCTGGAAGGCGAAAGGGTAGCCTACGGTGATCAGGATAGTCAGCAGAAAAATGGTCGTCCACGGATGCCGCCGCAGGCGTGAATGCTCTATACCAAGGAGCATGAAAAGAAACACGGCTTGCTCCCAACGCGCAATTATCGATATGGCAAGCAGGCTGAACAGCAGCAGCCAAGAACGCTTTGGCGACGTGAAATAGCGGACGGTGAGAACGGAGGCAAACAGGGTAAGAATTTCTTTGTTCAGCGTAGCTAGGCGGGGGATGATGTCGGCATTAGCGACGCGCAGCAATCCGAAAACAGCTTTGCGTAGATAAGGAATGCCTTCGGCTGTCTTCCATGCGAGCGCCAGTAGGCCGAAGTTAAAGCATAGGACGCCGAAACCGGTTTGAAAGACCAAACCGATAAGCGTGGGGCCGAGAAAGTTGCCCGTAAAGCTGACAAGGGTCTTGCCATTGCCTGAGCGCTGGAGGTCAACAGCTTCCCAGTAATGATCGGAGTCGGCCCCAATGCGAATCTCGCTCAAGCCTGCAATCGAGGGCTCGACGTAACGAAAGCACAGGTACAGGCAAAGCGCGAAGATCGCGAACATGGAAGCCCAGAATAACCATTCATCCAGCGCCCGCAGGCGCAACAAACGCAACTGCCACGGTCGGGTGTTGAGTGACCTAGGCCGGGTCAGGACATGGTTGGACAGGCGCATACAGGCTCCGGGTGACCCTTCCATGCTAACCGGCTTGGCTGCCGAGTTCTGCTTCTCGAACCAGGCGGTACGTGCGCGTGCAATCATGAACGTACGGCCCAGCATTCGCCGTTTAACCCTTCACATGCCTTTGTTCGCTGTCCCAATCACCCGTGCAGCCGATTACTGCCTCGGCATTCCCGCAGTTTGGGTTCCGGCCGCTTTTCGCCGCCAGAGGCGAAAACCGCATCACCGACCTAACCGCATCGGCCTCCTATGCTCCCCGACCATGGGCGATACAGTCCTGCTTTCGGCTGTGCTGGCCGATGTGCGGGCGCACTTCGGGACGGAGGCGGAGATCGTCCACTTCTGCGGGGCGAAGAACGTCCTCATGGCGGAGCTGCTCGCGGGCGCGTCGCGGCGGGTGGTCATCGACCTGCTCCGGCCATGGCAGGCGGCTAAACAGATGCGGGCCCAGCGGCTTAATTTGCTGCTCGACTTCAGCGCCTGGCAGCGTGTCACCGCGCTGCTCGCCATATTGAGCGGGAGCCGGTATACGGTCGGGTTCCGCTCGCCCAGGCAGCACCGGCATGCGGGCTACGATCTTGCGGTCGAACACCGTGCAGACCGGCATGAGCTCGATAACTTCCGCGCCCTGCTCCGCGCGTCTGGCATACCCACAGTCGCCGAGCCTCTTATCCCGGAGGTGGATGCCGCCCTAGCCGAGCCTTGGCAGGCAGCGGACGACATTGTTGTTCTGCACCCCTGGCCGGCGGGCGGCCCGGGGTCGATGCGGGAGTGGCCGCGCGAGCACTGGGCGGCGATTGTGCGCGCTTTGGACCGGCCTGGGCG
>CAXTUV010000323.1:0-4315 GCA_964247445.1 uncultured Acidobacteriaceae bacterium
TCTGATTCTCATTCAGCGAGTTTTGGTATAGCGTGGCAACGTCGGCGGCGTTGATCGGTTTTCCATTGACTTTGGCGAGAACGCTTGCCGAGTGAGCGTGCGTGCAGCCGGTCAGCATCAGCGTCGTGCCCAAGGCGAGACCGCTTAGGACATGCCGCATTCACTGCCCTCCGCTTTTGCCGCTCGGGGCCGGCGCGGCCAGGTTGTTCGGCGGCGGCGTCAGCCCTCGAGCCCGGAGCGCCCGGTCGACCGCGGCCCACACGTAGGGCAAGGGTTGCGCGCCCGAGATACGCTCACCATCAATAAACAGCGCCGGGGTGCCGTCAACCTTGAGTGCATCCGCTTCCCGGGCGGAAGCGTTTACCGCAGTCGCGTCCTGCTTTTGAACGCAGGCGTCCAGCTTCGCCGCGTCCAGTTTGCCGCGCGCGCCTTCTTCCTTGGCGAGCTTATCGAGCAGCGCAATCGACTTCGCCGCGTCGCGGTTGGGCCCCGTAATGTCCTCTCCATGGGTGTGTAGGTAGTCGACATAGCTCCAATAAGCAGTGTCATTTTGCGCCGCAAGGCAGTTCGCATTGACCGCGGCGTGGAGCGCCCAGGGGTGGATTTCCTTCAGCGGATCGTCCTTATACACAACCTTGACGAGGCCCTTGTAATGCTCCAGCGTTTCTGGAAAAAGCTCGGCGTGCATGCGTGCGCAGTAGGGGCACTCCAAGTCGTCGAAGTTCACGATCTCGACCTTCGCGTCCTTGCTGCCGCGTACCGGACGCCCCGCTGTTGGGATGTCGAGTCCCGGCACCTGGGTTAGGTCGTACTTCGAGAGCCGCGCCAGCGTCTTGGCATCTTTCGAGAGCAGAAAGTCGAGCGGCTGCTTTTGATCGGGGTGCCCGTCCGGGTAGAACTCGATGCGCAACGCGTCGTAACCGGGCACTTCGCTCTGGGTCCGCGGGCCCGGTGCGACATCCCAGTTCGCCGGGACGTTAAGCTGCGAGCGCACCTGCAACTCAATGCGGCGGGTTTGCTCCGGCGTGAGCGCGCCCGGCGTTTGCGCTCGGCAGCCGGCAGCAAGTGAGGTGATGGTGAGCAGGGCAACGGCAAAGCGGGAGCGAAGCAACGGGTGTGCGCCCTCCGGGGCGGCTGCTCCGATTATCGCATTCAGGTTCCGGGGCAGAACACGGAAGGGGTGCCTAGCGGAAAGTCGCGTATGTTGTAGGTTACGAGGGTGCGGCCGGTGGCGAGGGCGGAGGCATAGATGATGGCGTCGGGGAGCTTGAGGCGCATCGACCGGCGGATGAGGACTGTGCGCTCCATGATGCCGCTTTCGAGCGAAACCAGCTGAAAATTGCTGAGAAGCTCGCGAGTTGCCGCTTCGTTCTCTTCCCGGACGCCGGTGAGCACTTCCATCCACGTCACTGGGCTGATTGCTCTTTCGGACGCGCGAAGCGACGCGAGGAAATCAACCGCACTTTGTTGAGTCTTGTTCAAGACGTAAATCAGAACGTTTGTATCCAGGATGAAGTTCATCGTTCCCATTCGGAACGAAGCTTATCTTGGTACTCCATGCCGTCCATCACCCCGTCGGGGTTGGTTCTGGCCCAAAGCCCGGCATACTGTGAGATCCAGTCAGGCCCCTCACGGTCTCCGCTTAATGCCAAACCCTTGGTCACTGCTTGGCAGATCACCTCGGAGCTTGAAAGACCGCGCTCCTTTGCACGCTGTAGAACGGTCTCAATTTGCGCGTCAGATAGGTCGATGAGGATTTGCACATTTTCATTTTACGGCACCGCCTTTTAACCTAGAATGATGTACTAAAAGCAACATAATCCATGCCACGTGCGTTCCCGTCAGAACACCCGTGAAAATCCGCGGAGCGACCCCGCCGACCCTACCCCGGCGAGGGTAAACGAGAACAGGTATTGCGTGTCGTTGCGGATGGAGCCGAGCGAGTACCGGCGCAGCTCGACTGCGAGCCCGCAGCAGTTGCGGTTGTAGCCGGTTTGTGCCCCGAAATACTGCGTCTGCCCGGTCGTAAAGTCGTAACCCACATTCGCGCCGGCCGAAAGGCCATGCTTCAGCGGAGAACCGTAGACGGCGGCTAGCCGCAGCTGGTTGAAATTTATTAAGCTGCTGACCGTACTGGGCGCGGTCGGCAGCTCGTTGCGCGGGGTCAAGTTAAAGAGTCGCGCATCGGTGATGGATAATGTAGTGTCTCCGGCCCGGTAGGTGGCGAAAAGATTGCTCCCCTGAACCCTCCCCTGCCGCGTGTCGTAGTCGAAGTCCCACTCCAGGTCGGTCGCGCTGGATGTGCGCGCGCGAAGACGCGAAATGATCGGCGAGTTATTTTGCGCGTTTTGAAGAAAGGCGATGCCGGTAAAATCCAGCGTCGTCGCAAAGACGTTTCTCTGCCCGGGAGTAACGGCCCCGCTGAAGGTAGGGTTGTAATAGTGCTCTTGCGCGACCGTCCAAGTAAGCGCGTCGATGGTATCGCCGCCGCAAGTTGTTTTCGGGCCGAGCGCGTCCTCTCCCTTGCAAGGTTTTGTTGAAGCCGGACGGCGAAGATAGAAGTGCTGGGTTATCCCATACTCCAGTTGGTTGGTGTTGGTCAGAACATCTGTTTGGTCGAAGCGCAAGGTACGGTCGTAACTGTCGACGCCTGTTACATACGCGTAAGTCAGCGAAGGCTCGATAGTATGGCGCAGCTTCGCGCCGCGGCCTAGGAAATCAGCTTTGAAGTCGCGCTCCACGATGGGGGGCTTGGCCGAGACTTCACTGACAAAGGCGGTGCGGTTCAGGCTCGCGCTGCTTTCAACCGGCAGCGCGCCCGGAGCACCCGCCCTTTGGCTTTTACCGTAAAAAGTCTCGCGAAAGCCTGCTTCCGCCCGCACCCGGAAGCCTTCCGCGCCCAGCGGCAAGGCAAGATGCGGGTAGGCGTCGAGCCGCGGGAGAAAGCGGCTCGACTGGAAGCCCGGCTCGGACCGCGAAAGCGCAGCGGCCGAGGCTTCCCCGCCGAACAGCAGAGGAGTCCGGCCTAGGCGGTGCTCCAGCGCATCGCCGCGCAGCTCGGGTTCGTGAAGAATGCGGATTTCGTCGCCGGCGTTCGCGCTGCGGAACTCCTGGTAGCGCTCGAAGCGCCCGGAGGCCGCCCAGCCGGCCGCCTCGCGCGTCGCGAACGCCTGGCTTTGGACCTGCGAGTTGATGGCCGCCGAATAGTTTTGCTCAAATGCGGCGCGGTACACATAGGAGCTCAGGTACTCAATGTCGGCGACAGCGCGGGTGTGCGGGTCCAACTGCCGCCGCCCGTCAAAGAAGAAATCCTGCCCGCCCTGATTCAGCGCGCCCGGCAAACGGTCGAACAAAGCGCGGAAGTGAGCGGACGCGAAGTCCTCGTCGCGCCCCCGGTAGCGGAACTGGCCGAAAGGAGCGAAGCCTCGGCGCGAAAAGTACTCCGCCCCAAGCGTCGCGTCGGCGCTGCGCCCGAGCACCAGATACGCGCTCTCGCCCGAGATAAAGCCGCGCTGGGTGTCGTTGCCGAAGATGGGCAGCAGCAGCCCCGTTGTGCGCCGCTGCTGCTCGACCGGGTGGGTGATGTAGGGCAGATAAAAAAGCGGCAGATGGAAGAAAGTAAAGGTGGTGTTGCGCGCGCTGGCCGCGCCGCCTTGGACCAGGATGGACTGCGCGAGCAGCTTCCAGTCCGGGTCGGGAAGGCGACAGCTGGTCAGCGTGCCGCGGACGACTCGGTAACGACCCGGCCCGAGCTCCTCGACCTCCTGTCCGGTGATGGTGAACGGGTTGGGCGCGGTAAACACAAAGCGGTTGCGCGTTACCGAGCGCACTCCCAAGGTCCCAGTCACGTCAAAAAACTGCCCCGTGTGCGCGTCGAGGTTAAGTACGCCGTGGTCGGCGAGCAGGTGTTCATCCGAAGGTCCGCCGTCGACCGCGAGATGGCCGCGCGCGGTGACCTGCTGCGTGCCGAGATCGTACTCGGCATGGTCGGCCTCGACCTGGTAGCCCTTGTATAGGATGACAACCCTGCCGTCGAGCGTGTACCGGTCGCCCTCCTTGGTCTGCGTGTCCGCTTCCAGGTGGACGGGCGTGCCGGCGGGCGGGGGCGCGACGGGCACGGCGATACCGGGTTCAGCGAGTTCAGGTTCGGGCGGGGCCGAGGGCGGCGCAGATTGCGCCGGCGGCGGGTCCACGGCAGGCAAGCGAGGCAGGGACTGGGGTGCGGTCGAAGGAGAAAGCGGGGGGTCGTCTTCCGGTGTTAGGGGGGTGTCCGCGGGCGGGCGGGGTTGGTCCTGGGCGGGGGTCGGGTCGGCGG
>CAXTUV010000324.1:0-4284 GCA_964247445.1 uncultured Acidobacteriaceae bacterium
TGATGCAGTGCGGCCAGAAGGTGACGCAAAAGTGCCGGGTCAAGGCCTACTTCACCTCCCCCGACACCCTCGGCGAATATCTGCTGATGGACTACATGCAGCGCAAGATGACGACCGTGCATTGAGGTTCAGGAAACCTGCTCCATTACGCCGATCAACCGCAGGATGGCCGGCGCGCTTGAGAGCGTCGAGAGCCCCGGCCTGAGGCGGTAGTCGAAATCGAGCGGGTCAGCGGGATTGTTGCTTTCCATGTGCATCAGTACGCCGCCCGGGAGCTCCTCGACCAGCGATTTGAGTTCGACATCGTGCGTTGCGATCGCGCCGATTCCGTCCCGTGCCAGCAAAGCTCGCAGGATACCCCGCGCCGCCGCCCTGCGATCTTGTGCATTCGTTCCGCTCAGGAGTTCATCCACGAGGAAAAGAACGCTCGCGCCCGCGCGCACCCGTGTGACTGCACTGCTCAACTGTTCGACTTCGGCTAAGAATCGCGAGCGCCCGTCTCTCAGCGAATCAGGCGGAGGAAAAGCGGCGCAAATTTCGAGCGATGAAAGAGCAGCCGTCCGGGCACGAACAGGCGCGCCCGCCTGCGCAAGGATGGCGTTAAGCCCGATTGCGCGAAGCAGTGTGCTTTTGCCGGCCATGTTGGAGCCGGTAATCAGGTAAAAGCGTGTGTCGGGATCGAGATTGACGTCGTTCGCCACGCAGCCGCAGGCGGGCAGCAGAGGATGGCCGAGTGCTTGGGCCCGGAACTGACCCGGCTCTTCAACCAGCTCTGGGAAGATATAGTCCGGATGTTCGAACGCGTAAAGGCTAAGAGCAAGCAAAGCGTCGAAATTGGCCCAGCAGTCCAACCATCTTTGCAGGTCGGCCCCATGGCACGCCCGCCATCGGTCAATGGCAAACACTAACTGCGTCCCAACAGCAAGTGCGCGCGAAACAAGAAAGAATTCGGGCTTCTCACGCTGAGTGATTGCGTGAAGAAGTCTATTGAGCTTGCCGACACTGCGCGTCGCGTAGTCGGTCCTCAGACCCTCTGTGAGTTGCCGGAGATGCGGAGACTTGAACTGTAGTTTCTCAAGCAGGGCGATGCCATCCTGCAGAGTGACGAAGGCACCGGCAACGCGCTCTGCTGCTTGCAGGTGTACAGCGATGCGGCGGCGCAAGGCACTTGCGATGGCGAGCTCGGCAAGAACCAAGCTCACCAAAACAGGCCACCAGTGCAGTGGCACTGCTTGTACGAACATGCCCAAGCCGAGCAGCAGGCTTGTTCCGCTCAAAGCAAGCAGCCCCATTGCGGCGGCGCGAGACTCCGGCAGCATCGGTTCTTGAAGCCATGCAGCAAGCTCCTCTGCGGAACAGTCCTGGCTTTCAAAACCCCTGAGCAGGTTGCGCTTTGGAAAGAGCTCGGGGCGATCTTGCAGCTCCTGGACGCTTTCTTGTCGCCTTTGCCGCTCTGCAAAGGTTGCTGGGTCAAGAAGGAAAGCAGCCAAGCGCGCCGCCCCAAGTTTGGTCCTCGTAGTGTTGAGCAAAGCAAAGAGTGATCCGTCTCCGAGGACCTGTAAACCCGCTTGGTAGGGATGGCCCGGGCGCGCAAACTCCATACCGCCGGCGCTGTCGCGCTGCCAGGTATGCGTCAGCCGAGCTACACCGGATTCCACGCTTTCTTCCCTGAGCTGTAGGGTTCGCCAGCTTCGGCCTTCTTTGCGGTACATCTGGAGGCAGAACACAAACCCGGCACCACCTGTCTCGCATAGGAGCGAGCCGTGCGGAAGACCGCTCGCGAATAAGCCGAGCGCACAAACACTCATGAAGCCGAAGACGATCGTTGCAATCCAGGCTCGAAGTCTCCTCGCCGGCACTGCCGCAAGTTCGTTTCGTATGCTTTCGAGTTGTTGCCGATAGTCGGTCAAAATATCTGAGACATGGCCTTCAGGCCTGCCTGCATCTTGTTGCATGTGCGCGCTCCCTGGTTTCACCCGCACGGGTGAGGTGAACGACAAGGGCGAGAGCGCATTGCTATGCGCGCGATTTACGGCATAAGAACTTGCTCCAGCCTATGGATAGTGCCGGCGGCAAACGGCGGCGGGCGCTGGAAGCGGAAGACAGCAAACGGCGTTAGTTGCGCGGACGGCAACACCTTTTCAGCACTCTCCGCGCACTGAGAAGCAGGTATGCCTACCGGGGTCGAGAAGCGATCCAGGCAAGCAAACACGTGCCTGCACTTGGGAGCAGCTTGCCGTATAACGAAGCAAAACAGGAGGATGAGGAGGATGCACGCAAACGTTCGGCCCGCGCAACATAGAAGAAAAAAGAAGCAACTCCGCGAGGCAGCCAAGAGAAAGAGCGCAGTCAAGGCTCGAAATAATGCGCTACGTCTGTCGTCTCGGGAACTCATAAAATGTCGCAGCGTGGATTGCATCGGAATGTTGCGACCTGCTCAGCAGAATGAAACCCTCGACCCGACGATATCAGCCTTGCTGGGCATTTGCACCCCGCTCCAGCCTCACCCGTAGTTCCGCCGCGAGTTGGGCTACGGTTTGCAGCTTCGCCGTGAGTGGGGCCGAGATGAGCGGCTCGGCCAGTGCCAGCTGCGAGTGCAGCAGGAGTCCCGTCACCGTATCGCGGAGGTCGTTTTCGACCGCGCTCGCGGCGGCGCGCATGGCCAGGTGCTGCTCGAGCTCGCGGCGTTGCAGCGCCGCGCGAACCTCGCGCACAATGCGGTGCGTGCCGGATACGGCAAAATTGACCTGCAACGGAATCGCCAGGCCGGCCAGCTTCCACAGCATTTCCGCGCCTTCCGGGCTTGCTTCCGCGACCGGCTCGTCGACAATGACGATTGCAAACTCGCGCCGGCGTAGGGCGGCAATGCCCTCGCGGCGGCCCGGAGCCACCTCGACGGGAAGGCCGATCTGTTTGGACAAGCTGGTGGCGCAAGCTTCCACCCCGCTGATTGCACTGATCATGAGCACGCTTTGCATGGCCGCCTCCTTCGCATCTCGGTCTCACCCTGGGCCGTCACGGGCGGCCGTGCCCGTGGGCGAGCGCGCCGTCGCGGTTTTGTTGCATGTACATGGCGATCACGGCCTCGCCGATCCCGTATTCCTTGAGCTTGCGGTAGAGCGTCGTTTTGCCGATGCCGAGCAGCTGCGCGGCCTTCACCTTGTCTCCGTCAAGGCGACGAATCGCATCAAGAATGGCATTCTTTTCAACATCGGCGAGCGAGGAAACATCCGCCGCAGCCGCGGCAGCCTGCACCTGCTCGCGCAGCGGCATGGTGAGGCGTCGCTGCTGGTTATAAAACTCAATCAGCTCGGTCGGCATTTCCCCGAGCTGAACAACATTCCCATACGAAGTGACTGAGCAAGCGCGCTCCAGCGCATTTTCAAGTTGGCGCACGTTGCCGGGCCAATCGAATTCAGCGATGACGCGCAGTGCCTCGTCGCTCAACACGTAAGATTTGCGGAACTCCTTACCAATCCGCTCAAGAAAATGCGCGACCAGCAAGGGAATGTCCTCGCGCCGTTCGCGCAAGGGCGGCAGGCGCAGGCTCACCACGTTCAGCCGGTAGAAAAGGTCTTTGCGGAAGCGGCCTTGCTCCACCATCTGTTTCAAATCGCGGTTGGTTGCGGCCAGCACCCGCGCCCGCATAGGGACGCGATGGCTCGCTCCTACCGGCCGCACTTCGTGTTCCTGGAGCACGCGCAGCAGCTTCGCTTGTAGATCCAAAGGCAGCTCGCCGATCTCGTCCAGGAAAACAGTACCGTCGGCGGCCGCGACCAGCAGACCTTCCTTGTCACGGTTTGCGCCGGTAAACGCGCCTTTCACGTACCCGAACAGCTCACTCTCCACCAGCGTCGGCGCGAGCGAACTGCAGTCTACCGGCAGAAAAGGCTTTTGCGCCCGCTGCCCATTGTTGTGGATGGCGCGCGCCACAAGTTCCTTGCCCGTGCCGCTTTCGCCCAAAATCATGACCGGATGGCTGCTGCTGGCGACCTTGGAAAGAATGCGATAGATCTTATCCATCTCCGGGCTGTGCCCGATGATGGCACCGAGCGTGCTTTGGGTACGCATCCGTTCGCGCAGCCGGCGGCTCTCGCTGTCCACCCGCCGCCGCTCCGCCACGCGATCGAGGACGGCAGCTAATTCATCCACGGCGAAAGGCTTGGTCAAATAATCCGTCGCGCCGGTACGCATCGCTTCCACGGCCGAGGTGACGGTGGCATACGCGGTCATGATGATCACCGAAGTTTCCGGACGCAGCGCCTTTACTTCGTCCAGGAGGTC
>CAXTUV010000325.1:0-4280 GCA_964247445.1 uncultured Acidobacteriaceae bacterium
CGGAACTTCCGGCACACTAGCTGCGTACAGCGGGGGCAAGGAGGGCGGATGGCGCACGACCCACTCTGGATGCGGGCACTGCTCGCCACGCATATCGCCGCGGGGTTCGGGAGCTTCTTGCTGGCCCCGGTCGCGCTGGTCACGGCCAAGGGCGGCAAGCAGCACAAGCGCTGGGGCATGGTGTATCTGTGGTCGATGGGGATCGTCGCGGCCACGGCGCTGCCCATGTCCCTGTACCGTCCGGTGCGTTTTCTCGCGCTGCTGGCGGTGTGAAGATTTTATGCGGCGTTCTCCGGCTATCGCGTGCTGAAGCTTAAAGACCTGGCCCGCGGCGGACGGGCGAAGCCCATCGACTGGCTCGCCGGGGTGTTCACGTTGCTTGCAAGCGCCGCGCTCGCCGGCCTGGGTTGGTTCCGCCCCGACATGATGCACATGCCCAGGATCGTGCCCGTGATCTTCGGCGTGATCGGCATGCGATTGGCATGTGTGGAGATGCTTTCCTTCGTCCGCAAACCGAAGGAGCGTATGTTCTGGTGGTACACGCATTTGGGGAACTTCATCGGCAGCTACATCGCGGCTTGGTCGGCATTCAGCGTGACGGCGATCGCCGCGGTGGCCGGGCAGCATATGATCTTGTGGCTTTGGCCTACGCTGGTGGGCGTACCGGCGATTCTTGTCACCACCGCGTACTACAAGCGCAAGTTCAGCGTGCGGCGGCCTGTGGCTGCGGTACCGGCGTAGGCGCACCCTTGTCCACGTCGATGTAATACAAATCCGTCGCCACCCCGAACTGCTCCGGCGCGCCCACCCACGGCATCACCTGCCAGTCCGTGGTTGGGGTAATCGCCTGCCAGTGCGCGGGGTCGCCGACCTTGACCGGCATCCGGAACGGGTCCACGTCGACCTTCCATCGATACGAGACGTAGCCCGGTTCAAAGCGCAGCTGCAAGGTCGGGACCGCGGTGTGGCGCAGGTACTGGTCGAACTCCGGGGTCAGGTCCATGCCGGTTTGCCGGTTGAAGAACGCGACCACGTCTTCGGTCAGGATGGTTTGGTACTTGAATCGCTGGTAATAGTCGTGGATCAGCGCAAACCATTTCCCGTCGTCGCCGACCACACTGCGGAGGGTCGCGAGAAAAAGCGCTCCTTTGAAGTACTGGTCCTGTGACGGCATCGCGTTCACGCCGCGCTCGGTCAGGACTGGAGCTTCATTTTTGACCTTGGGCTTAAATCCGTTCACGTAGCGCAGAGCATCGGCCTTGCCGTACAGATACTCGACATACAAACTTTCAGCATAGGTATCCCAGCCCTCGTGAATCCACATGTCGGACACGTCGCGCGCCGAGATTGCGTTGCCGAACCACTCGTGTCCGCTCTCGTGGATGATGATGAAATCGAATCGCGGGCTGATGCCGACCCCGGTCCAGTCGCGTCCGTAGTAGCCGTTCGCGTAGTGGTTGCCGTAGGCGACCGCGCTTTGGTGCTCCATGCCCGTGTACGGCACCTCAATCAGCTTGTAACCGTCGCGAATAAATGGATACTGGCCGAGATAGTGCTGAAAGGCGTCCAGCATGCCTTTCGCCTGCGCGAACTGCGTTTTGGCCTTTTCGAGATTTTCGGGCAGCGCGTAAAAGTCGACCGGGACGCCCGAGTAAGTATCGGACCAGTGCGCGTACTTGCCAATGTTGAGGGCGACATCGTAGGAGTTGATCGGGTAGCTGACCGTCCAGTCCCAGCGCGTCCAGCCGCCGGGAAGATCGGTTTTCGACATGAACTTGCCATTTGATACATCGGTGAGCCCGGTCGGCACCTCGACCGACAGCTCGATGCCGTCGTCCGGCTCGTCCCGCCACTGGTCTTTTGAGGGCCACCAGATGCTGGAGCCGTCGTCCTCGCACGAGGTGACCACCCATGGATTGCCCGCCGGGTCCTTGCCGAAGGTCATGCCGCCGAACCGGCCTACTGCTTGCGGGCGGCCCGAGTAGAAGAAGTCGATCGTGTACTCCGTGCCGGCTTGGAGCTCTTCCGGGAAGTCGATGTACACCGCGCCGAGCTCGCGCATGTACTTGAGCTCCGCGCCGCCCATGGTGATTTTGTCGACCTGGAGGTTGGGGTAGAGATCAACCTGCACCCGCTTGCCGGGGGCGAGCATGCGAAAGCGGATTTGGTTGTCGCCCCGGATGCTTCCAGCTGCAGGGTCGACGCGGACGTGCAGTTTGTAAGAAAGCAGGTCGTTGTTCGCGCGGTATGGGCCATACGCGCCGCGCAGGCGGGCCGCCGCGGGGTCGGGCGGGCCAGCCTTGTCCTGCCCGTATGCGGGGGCAAGCAGTGCAAACAGCGCGAGGGTGATAAGCGAGAAAGCAGGCATCCCGCAAGCCTAATGCACCGGCTCGCGCGGCGAGCTGGCGGGAGCCGCCGCAGGCCGGTTTGCCGCGAGCAGGATGGCCCGCAGTTCATTTTTCATCAGCGCCACCGCGCCGTGCAGGTCGCGCAACATGGCTTCGCGGTCGGCCAGTTCTTCCGCGTTGAGCCGGTTGCCTTGGGACGGATCGCTGGTCACGCTCATCAAGCTCGCGCCATCCTTGCTGCCCGGCTCACGCAAGCGGTGCAGCCTGCGCCAGGTTTGCGGCAGCGACTGATCGGGGGCGACATCATCGGCGAGCTGGCCGTCCCCGGCGGTCGGCGCTTTTAAATAGGCCTCCACCACGGGCGGGTAGCGGCTCGCGTCGTTGGGCGCTGCATCGAGTATCTCCGCCAGCATGTTGTAGGGCGAGCGAAAGATGCGCCTGTCGCCCTTGGCGGTGCGCAGCTGCGCCGCGGAAAGCACGATGGTCGCCGCGCCCGAGGCTATGTCGAGCGAGTTGCCGGCCTCCGTCAAGTCTTGCGAAAGCTGCAGCCCCGAGCCGACCGCCCCGAGCGCTCCACTCACTACAAAGGTCGCGATATTGAGACGGGCGCTCCGCTTTTCCGCATCCGAAACCAGCACGTAACGACTGTCCTCAGCGTGCGCGGCTTCCGCGTCGATGCGGCCCAGCATCTCGTCCGCGTCAAAGGAAGCTAGAAGAACCTGATTCGTAACAGCCTGCCGCAGCGCAAGGGCTTGCTGTGCGTCCGCCTGCCCGCTGCCGGCTGTCGCCAGCTTCCGGAGGTCGTCCTCGACGCCGATTGCTTTCGCCACCGCTTGCACGGAGGGGGCGAGCGTTTGCGCGCCCGCAAGCGCCGTGGGCAGCAAGAGCAGGAGCCATCGACGCACGCCTCAGTCCCCTGCCGCGATGCTTTCCGCCTGCTTCGACATGGTGGCGGTGCGCTCCAGCTTGTCCCAGTTGAACGGTCTGCCGTCGATAGCCCGCTTGAGCGTCTTGAACAGCACAAGCGAGAACACCTGGCGATAGGTAAACCGCTGGAGCCAGATGTGGAACAGCAGCAGCGCATCACCTTTGCTGGCCGGGTGGCGGCGCTCCAGCGAGAACGCGAGCGCGGAGGTGATGAAGTCGATCATCAGGAACGTAAGGAAGTACACCACAAGCTTTTCGAAATTGACCGCGCTTGCCGCTTCCGGATGAAAGAACTTCTGCCATAGATAGCTGACCGCGCCCGCGAGGAACATCAGATCGATAAAGGGCGAAACCAGCGGCAGCAGAATCTGGAAGACCAGGATGTTCGGCAGTGCGAACAGGCCCATGGCGCGGTTGGTACGCAACGCCTGCCGATGCTTGAAGACAGCCTGTAAAATGCCGAATGACCAGCGGAACCGCTGGCGCATGAGCCCGCGCATGTTGACCGGAGCCTCGGTAAAGGCGAGGGCCCGGTCCTCGTAGATTACTTTGTAGTTCTTTTCAAGCAGGTTCATCGTCAGGTCGGCATCTTCGGCGACGGTGTTGAGAGGATAGCCGCCGGCACGCCGCACCACATCCGTGCGCCACGCACCGATGGCACCCGGCACTACTGTGACCACATTAAACAGGTCGAGCGCGCGCCGCTCGAAGTTTTGGCTTGTGATGTACTCAAGCGCCTGCCAGCGCGTCCACAGGTTGACGCGATTGCCTACCTTGGCATTGCCGGCGACCGCGCCCACGCGCTCATCGGCGAAGTGCGCGACCAAGCGCTCAATCGCATCCGGCGCGATGACGGTATCCGCGTCGATGCCGATGTAGAACTCCTCCGTCAGGTGCTCCAGGGCATAGTTGAGCGCCTCGGCTTTGCCTGCATTCGGCTTGGTGAGCACCGTGACCCGGCCGCTCGCGATCTCCTCGCGATAGGCCTCACGGGCCACGCGCAGT
>CAXTUV010000326.1:0-955 GCA_964247445.1 uncultured Acidobacteriaceae bacterium
ATGAGCAGCCGAGCCTGGAGCTAGGCAAGTCGGAGGCTCAGGTCAAGCCGCTGCGTGGCGTCCGGCGGCAAAAGGGCAAGCAGGTCCAAGCAGCGGTCCGCCGACTGCTCAAGGCCGCGCGCGTGCTCGCCGACGTGGGGCGCTTGGAAGCGGGGCAGGCGGCTGAAAGCCCGGAGCTGGTCGGCTTCCCGAGCAGCCGGGAGGTGATGAGCTTCAGCACGCGGCTTGAGGGCGAGGGCTTGCGGGCGCTGGTGAGCCTGGTCGGCGAGTACGGGGAGGTGCGCCTGCTCACGTCGCTGACGCGCTGCGAGGCGGGAAAAGGCCTGGGCCGCCGAAACACGGCTGCTCTACGTGGCGCTGACGCGGGCCCGGCTGGGCGTCTACCTGCCGCGCGCGATTGCGAAGCGCTTCGGCATCCGGAGCACCGCCGCTGAAGTGCTCGGGCAAGCCGCGTCCTGAGCTAATGGCTGGCGGTCTATGCCGCCGGATCTCTATGCGACACGTTCCTTGCAGCCCGGCATTTACCTGTCAACTCTAGCTTTGCGAGCACGAATCGTCGCAGACAAGGATCCTGTGAGTTGGCTGCCCGCGTCCCGGCTAAACCAACACACGGGTTCACGGCCCAAACAGAAGAAGCAGTGTTACACCCCGCCGCTCTGGAATGCTCTCTTGACTTCTCGTGACTACAATGCGCTGAGGAGCGCCGTAGCCCTTACGCACAGAGCGGCGAAGCAATGGTCTGCGAACGCTCATTGAGTCAGCAGAAAGCTGCCCAGCATTACAAGCAATGATGTGCCGGCCGCCCTCCCTGCACCCAGCAGACCCGTCTGAGCCAGCGCGAAGCCCGCCCCCGAGGAGGAGTAAGAGGCCGAGCCCCGCGCTGCGCCCTCGCCATGAGCTCTCCCGCTTCCCCGGCGAAAAAGCCAGACTTGGTTTACCCAATCCAGTGATGCAG
>CAXTUV010000326.1:965-4270 GCA_964247445.1 uncultured Acidobacteriaceae bacterium
GAGTACCGAAGTCACGGCCCTCATCGGAGCGCTTCCACGGCTCGGCCTTCTCAGCGACGGCCTAATCTGCTGCCTGATCTCGGGTCTAGCGTGGTCTAAGCTCCGGCTCGGTATCGCCCAGGCATCACGACCCTACCATCCGCTGATCGAAGCCGTACCTTCCTCTCGCATCGCTTTACAGCTTTAGTACTTTCGCCCACCAAAATCATCGCCTCGCACTGCCTAGACAGCTGGAAAGCGCGGCGCTGTAGCTGCGGCTGGCGCGCAGCACGGTGCCATTCCTTAGTGTGATCAGCAGATCGCGGTTAGGCAGCGATTCCGTTCGAACAATCCTGTTGACCTGCACGATGCTGGAGCGATGAACGCGCAGAAACTCAGACGGGTCCAGCCGTTCCGTAAGGCGGGACAGCGGCTCGCGAATCAGGTGTGTACTGTTCCGGACACGCAGCCCGGCGTAGTCTCCAAGACCTTCGATCCAATCGACATCTTCGGCCCGAACGAACCGCACAATCCGTCCGCTACGCACAGCGAACTGCCGAACGTATTCCCTATCGGATATGCCTGACACCGTACTTGCCGGTCTTTGCGGCTGTTCGTCAAAGCCCTCCTGGCGTTCAATGCAAGCAGACGCCGTGCACGATCCATGCATGCGTGAAAGCGGCTGTCGTCAACAGGCTTCAGCAGGTAGTTCAAGGCTTCCACCTCGAAAGCCTTGACGGCGTACTCGTCATGCGCCGTGAGAAAGACCACCGCCGGGCGCGCAGCCACGGGGAGGGTTTTGAGGATTTCGAGACCGGATAAGCCGGGCATCTGTATATCCAGGAAGACAAGGTCAGGCGCGAGGTCGGCGATGGCCTTGAGTGCTTCCAGGCCGCCGCCCCAGCGGCGTAGCCCGCTCCTTCCAGGTCAGCTTGTACAAGGTCCCACCATCCGAGCCCAGTCGCCGACGCAACCTGCTCGCCAAAGACAAGTGGAGGGCGGCGCTCGCCGATGAGGCGGAACAGCTCGGGCCACAGGTGCCGCTCATCGGCGACTCCGCCGCGCTTGCCTGCCGAGCTGAAAGGCTGGCAAGGGCAGGAGCTGGTCCAGACCGGCCGGTCGTCCGGCCATCCGGCGAGCCGCAGGGCATGGCTCCATCCGCCGATTCCGGCGAAGAAGTGGCACTGCGTGTAGCCTCGCAGCTCGCCCGGCTGCACGTCTCGTATGTCTCTCTCATCCACGTCACCCTCGGCGATCAGCTCCTGCGCGATCAGCTCGCGCCGCCAGGCCGCCGCCCCCTTGTCGATTTCGTTGTCATACGCCGCCATGTTCCAGCCCTCGGAAGAGGGCGAGCTAGTCAGGCGGCTCAGGTCCACCTTCGATTGCCGGTCAAAGCTTCCAGTGAGGCGGCCGTGTTCCCTACTTTGCGCGCCACATAGACGGTTCCGCCCAACCGGCGCGACAACGGCCTTGCCTTACTTCTGCTTGGCACTGAAGCAGGCGAATGGCGGGAACAGCCGGCCGGGTTTCTGGAGGCTATGCGGCAGCGGGTGCGGGCGAACAAATCCGCAGCAAGCTCGCGCAGGGTGCTCCGGGTAGCCGTCCGCTCGCATTCCTTTGCTGGTTGCGTCAGGGTTCAAGCAATGCCGCCGAAGAGTGGGCGATCTCGACGCCGATGCACACCGACATGATCTCGCTGTGCAGGATGCCCGCCTGCGCCGCCCTTCCCGCGTTCCGGGCGTCCGCGCCCAGCCACAGCATGATCTGGTGGACCACCGGGGACTCGTCGCGCACTGTTTCGCGGTACCCGCTGATGTACTTGCTCCAAGCCTCCTCGGCGAACGGGAGCGCTCCATCGTACTCGGAACAGAGCAGCGTGTAGCGTTCATAGTCGGTCATTTCGCTCTGGTATCGGTATGTCTTGCGACCGAACGCCTGATGCGCGAGGAGGATGTTCTGGTAGCGCAGGAGCAGCTCCGCCCAGATATCGGTGCGGCGGCCGAGCAGGTTGGCGCGGATCTCGTCCTTGGTGACGCGGCTCAGCTCGCCGCGCGGCTTGGCCACCTGGAGGACGATGTAGCGGCGCAGCACGTCGGAGCGGCCCCATGGGCAGACCCGGGCGGTCGCCATCACATGGCGGTGCGCCGAGTACGATACATGCTCATTCGTCCGATACAGCCTCGCCATCGAAAACTCGCCGCCCGTGGACATCAGGCATAGGTTGTTCGACAGGGTCGGCGATTCCACGTCGTCCACGTTGTCGAAGCAGGAAAGCGAGCGCGACGTCACGGCCGCGAAGAAGTCCCTGTCCTTGGCCGGCAAAGCATGGAGCTCGCGCTTCCGGCCTGAGCGCAGCGCCATCCACAGCTCGGGCGCGGTGGACTTGCCGGACCCTTCCCAGCCCGTGTACATGGTGAGCGGCCACAGGGAGTAAAGCGATGAGAATGCCTCAAAAAGGAGGCGGCCGAGGTGGAACCACTGCGATTGCTCGGGCGACAGATTCCCGGACAAGTCCCAGCGGGTGGTGAGCAGCGAGGACGGGCACCCGGGGACCGAACGGAGGCAGGCGTTGCCGATGGTCGGCTTCAGCCGCGCCATGGCTTCCTTCAGCGCGTCCAGCGGCGGATAGGCGACCACGTCGTCCGAAATCATGGGCATGGACCCATGGCCGACGGGATTCTCCTCGATCCGGTCTATATGTACGGAGAGGACTCGATCTCCCGCGTTCAGGTGCACGGCGCTGTGGTCCGCTTCCACCCACGATTCCAAGTGGGCGGGCTTCGGCTCCGACCGCTGCGCCATCGAGATGAGGTTGCCCGCGATCAGCTTGTAATTCTTCTGGCCGACAAGCAATCCCCAGCGGAGCAGAAGGAGGTCGAGCTTGGGATTTTCGGCCGACCTTGGGTAAATGGTGTGCTCGGCCTTGTCCATGTAGTAGGCCGCGCCCTTCTCCCCGTGCAGGAAGAAGTAGCCGCACTCTTCGAGGTGAGCCGCGACGCGGTCGAGCAGCTGGTTTTCGGCTTCATGCTGGGGCAGCCTCACAGCCTTGCCGTCCTCGACCACCACCTGGTTGTTCTCGGCGAGCTTGAAGCGGCGGCGCGGCAAGCAGCACAGATCGGCGAACTCCGCGTGTGTTCTCGGCACGGTTCGCCTCCGGCGCGGCGGACGCGGGAATCATCCGAGAAGCGCGGCAGCCGGGGATACGCTCGATCAGGCCCCCCTTGGCGAGCTTGGGCAGCAGATGGTTCAGCATGCCGAGGGCCGCTCCGGTCTCGATCAGGACGTCGCGCGTGGTGAGCGGGGTGGAGGCGTTCGACGGGCAAAGG
>CAXTUV010000327.1:0-3950 GCA_964247445.1 uncultured Acidobacteriaceae bacterium
CCGGCAAAGCAATGGGGATACTCGACCACGACCGTCCACGGCTCGGGCGCTGGAAGCTGCGGTCCGCCGCGGCGCAGGAAGTTGCCGGCGATGGTTTGCACATGGCCGTTGCGCAGCCAGGGGCGCGGTTGAAAGGGGGTGAACCAGCCGGTCGCGCGGAGTGGGACCGTCGCGCTCATGAGCGTGGGTCCACCAGGCTGTTTCTAAGTGCGGGCCAAGTCAGTGACCGCCGGCGTGGCGTTACCGAATCAAGTCTCTTGATGTGAATGAGCAACTCAGGCTGTTCCCGGTTGAACCATTAAACGCAACTTGCGTAAGCGCGGGCCGAAAACTTCCGGGGTACCCTGCGAAGCAGGTGATGGGGCGGCTAGTGGGGATTGAACCCACGACATCCGGATCCACAGACCGGCGTTCTGCCACTGAACTATAGCCGCCATGCCCTGTAAATATCGTAGCACCTGTTTATTTCGGAGGGGCGGCATCCCGGTTGTACATCTCCGCCGGCGGGTGCGTTGCTTCGACGGCCGTAAAGCTTTCAAGGAAACAGTAGCTGTGCTCCGCATCCTTCGGCACGATCCATGAGCTGCCCGGCTCCAAACGGATGACCTGGCCTTCCAAGGTCAGCTCGGCGCGCCCGGCAAGCACATAGCCGACAGTCTCGTACTCCCGCCGCACCGGCGTGGATGGTGTGCCCGGCTCTTCATTCTCCCAAAGCCGCATGGAGAGAGAGCGCCCACTTGCCAGCAAACGCTGCCCCTGCGATCCCTTCGGCGCTGCCGCTGCTTCTACTTTCGTTACGGATGTGTCTGCCATAGGTCCTTTGCCGATGCGCGTTTCCCGGGATAGATGCCGGAACCGCGGTTCGCGTGTTCGGGTTCCGCGCATCTACTTCCCTGAGCTGCCGAGTGAAAGATTCCGCAATAGCCCGCCGTGGTTCCACTCGCGAGCAGCCCCCGGCGCGGCCGGGCAGCGGCCTGTTTTCCGATCGCAATCTCCGGCAGGTTTCTGTGCTGCTCGACTCTGCCTTCGCCGTCCCCGGCACCGGCATTCGCTTCGGTCTCGACGGGCTAATCGGCTTGGTCCCCATCGCCGGCGACGTGCTCGCGGGGCTGCTTTCGGCAGTCATCGTCATCGGGGCCTGGTCGCGCGGCGCGCCGCCGGTTCTGCTGGCCCGTATGCTCGTCAATTTAGCGCTCGATGTCGGCATTGGCCTGATTCCTGTGCTGGGCGATGCGTTCGACATCGCTTGGAAGGCCAACCGCCGCAACTACGCACTGTTGGAGCGCCACCTGCTCGCGCCCGGCCACCATGCCGCCCGCGACTGGGGATTTCTATTGCTGCTGCTCCTCGCGCTGGCGGTGCTGTTCGCACTGCCGTTTGTTCTGCTGGGCTACGCGCTTGCCTGGCTCACCCACCCGCACTAAGCCAGGTTTACAATCTGGGAAGTCGGGGCGTAGCGCAGCCTGGTAGCGCATCTGCTTTGGGAGCAGAGGGCCGGGGGTTCAAATCCCTCCGCCCCGACCATTTAAAATCAGCGACTTAGTTTACTAAGCCCGTACCGAGCGGCTCTGGGTGTGGGGGAATTTGTGGGGAGTCAGTTTGTCCGGCTCCCCAATCAAGGCACCGGACAGCGACTCGCTTGGACTCGTTCGCCACGTGCGAATAGCGCGCCAGCATCTGGCGTTCCACATGCCCGGTTATCGCCATCAAGGTCGCATCCGCCGTTCCCGCCTCCGCAAGCCGGGACACCAAGGTATGGCGCATGTCGTGCCAGCGGCAGGAGACGCCCGCTATCTTGCGGCAGGTGGTCCATGAGCGTTTCCAATCATCGATGGGCGTTCTCGGGTCGAACTCGTACACCTGCACTGTGCCGCCGAACGCTCCCCGCTGCCCATGCAGCCCGTAGCGCTCCGAAGGAAAAACATAGTGCTCGGGCCTGGCACCCGGGAATAGGGCGCGCCACTCGCGTAGACAGGTCAGCGCGCTCGCGGAAAGTGGGATAACCTTTCCCTCCCCGGCTGCGGTCTTGCTCTTGCCGACCCGTACCTCCGCCCGAAGCAGATCCACTTGCCGCCAGTGGAGCAGGCGCATCTCCCCCTTCCGCATTCCCGTGTGACTGGAGAGCAGTACCGCCGGGTACAGGCTGCGGCTGTCGGTGCGCTTGGCCGCCGTGAGCAGCCGGTGCTCCTCATCCCGGCTGAGGGCACGACCGATGTCCTTCCGCTCTCGGAGCATTCGCACGTCCGGGCCGATGTTTTGCCAGATACGGCGCTCTATCAGCAGGGCGCGAATGAGGCCCACTTCCATGTTGATGGTGCGCCCGCTCATGCCGGCCTTCCTCCGTTCGCGCTGGTATCGGCTGATGTGTTCGGGGCGGATGTCTTCCAGCAGCAGCTTGCCGAAGTGCGGCTCCAGGTGACGCCAACTGTTCCGGTGTATACCGATGGTGCGCGGAGCCCAATGCGCCTCGTGCCGCTCCAGAAAGACTTTCAGCGCCCGCGTAGCATTCATTGGGCCGCTTACCTTCTTCAATCCCGCCAGCCCGAGCTCCAGCCCGCGGCGGCGCTCGCGTTCAGTACGTTGGGCTACTGCCTGCACCTTGCTGTTGCTGGTTTCGCGGATGCGCGCCCGCGGAAGGAAAACTCATACCACCAGATGCTGCCCCGCTTGAAGGTGCTCACAGACTTTTTCCCCGCTTAGGTTCGGGCAGCTTGCCCGCGTTCACGTGCCGCGTGATGAACTTGCCGGTAAGCCCCGGCTCACGCTTGCCCAGCCACACGAGCCAATCGTGCTCTTCGCGCGTCTCCAGGGCGTTCCAGGCACAAATGGCTGCCTTTGCCCGCTGTGTCTTCTCTAGGTGTTCTATCTCAAGACGGGCGCGCGTTCTGGCGACGGCCGTCGATGCGTTGCCGCACCGCCGGGAGCAGTAGACCCTTTGGGTAGAACGCTTGCGAAGGAAGTAATTGCCGCACCTGGCGCACGGGCCCGCGAGGCGTGCCCAAAGCGGGTTCAGCGTTAAAAGCCAGAAACTGGAGAAAGCTCTCAGCTTTGCCGCATCCTCCTGCGAATAGGATTGGGTGCCTGCGCTTCGCTTTCCTTCAGGAGCAAGGCTTGGAAGAACGGCGAGGCTCGCGATGGGGCCAAAGTTCGGCTCGTAGCTGAGCCTCATACAATCCCGCAGCTTCTCACGCAAGCCTGGGTTGTCGTGGCACATTAGGCCGATATCAGGCCCGGAAGCCTGCCAATTACCCACCAGCCGCCGAAGCTCTTCCCGCTCCACATCGCCTTCGGGCAGGTTCAGACGATCGCAGATTACGTGCAGCCCTCCAGTCCCCAAATCTGTTTTCCATGACCGGTCGTCAGCCTGGAGCGGGTTGACGAAGGCGATAGAAGCGGGAAAGGTGCGTCGCATAGTTTTTATAGTGCGTTACGGCACTATATGGCAAGTGATTTATATTCAACGGTCCGAGCGGTTTTTTAATAGTACCCCTTCAGAAGCAAAGGCAAGCCAAGTATCTGGAGGACACATGAGAGCAACAAAGGGGCTTTTAACCATCAATGAAGCGGCTCAGGCATTGAGCATGAAGCCGAAAACACTGCGGGCAGGGGTAGCGGCCCGCCGCATTGCCGTGGTGCGGCCTATGGGATGGGCGGTGCGGGTGCCTGCCAGCGAGGTGACGCGGATCATTGAGCACGGCACCATGCCCGCCCTGGAAGGGCGCAATGGTTGACCGCGCAAGCCCTCGCCGATCTGTTGCGGGCCAAAGCCGCCGGGCGCGGGCGCTGGCGAGCACTCTGCCCGGCGCACCGGGACCGCGCGCCCTCGCTGGACATACGGGAAGGCCGAGACGGGCGCGTGCTGCTGTGCTGCCGTTCGCACGGCTGCACGGCTGCACGGCGGCAAGCATTACCCGCGCGCTCGGGCTGACCATGCGCGACCTGTTCGCGGA
>CAXTUV010000327.1:3960-4264 GCA_964247445.1 uncultured Acidobacteriaceae bacterium
CCGCCCCGAAAAATTGGGAGAAGGGGCGGGAGCAAAGGGCGGCTCAGGACGCGAAGGAACGGGAAAAGAATCGCCGCACCCGCGCTGAGACACTGCTGGCGGCCCAGTACCGGCGGCTCACTCTCGTGATCGGGTCGCTAGCACGCCGGGCGACTTGTGCGCCGGAAGGGGCCGAAGAGGACGCGCTCGCGGCGCTGCTCCACATGGCGCTAGGCTTGAACCGCAGTGCGCCTGAAGGGCTGCTGACCGCAGGGATCGACCCGGAAAAACTCGACTTCGAAGCAGTGCTCACGCAAGCTGCGCC
>CAXTUV010000328.1:0-1174 GCA_964247445.1 uncultured Acidobacteriaceae bacterium
GGCGCAGGAGGCGCGTCATCGGGGCATGTCGCGGTGGTTGGTTTTGACGCGGTAGCCTTCGCGCCCGAGCCGCCGCGCGACCTCCTCGGCGATGTACACGGACCGGTGCTGGCCGCCGGTGCAGCCGAACGAGACCGTCAGGTAGCTTTTGCCCTCGTGAATGTAGTGCGGCAAAAGGAACAAGAGCATGCCCTCGATCTTGTCCAGAAACTCGCCCGTTTGCGGGAAGCCGCCGACATATTCGGCTACCGGCGCGTCCTGGCCGGTGAGGGGGCGGAACTCCGGCACTAAATGAGGGATGGGGAGGAATCGCACAACGAAGACCAGCTCCGCGCCGAGCGGGACGCCATTCTTATAGCCGAAGCTGGTCACGGAAAGCAGAAGGCTCTTGCCCGCTTCCGCGCCGAACCGGGTGTGAAGGTAAGCCCGGAGCTCATGCACGTTGAAGTTGGTGGTTTCGAGCACGATGTCGGCAATGTTCCGCACCGGCTCCAGTAGGGCGCGCTCGGCTTCGAGCGAGGCTTCCACGCTTGCATCCGCGCCGAGCGGGTGCGGGCGACGGGTTTCCGAGTACCGCCGCAGCAAGGCGGGCCGGGCGGCTTCCATGAAGATCACCGTCACCGGGAGGGTTTTGCGCATGCTCAACAGCGTGGCCGGCAGCTGCTCTAGGGCGTGGCCCTCGCGAACATCAACCACGATCGCAGCTTTGCGCGCAGCCGTTGAATGGGCGATCAGCGCCGCGAACTGCGGCAGGAGCTCAATCGGCAGATTATCGACCGAGTAGTAGCCCAGGTCCTCAAAAGCCTTCAAAGCCGAACCCTTGCCGGAGCCGGACAGCCCGGTCAGGACGACAAGCTCGCGGGTTGGGGCAGCAGGATCGGTCATCGGAGGTCTTGCCGCTATCTTAGTGCACCGGCTCACACAAAAATGAGCGCCAGAGGCAAAACCACACCGGCAGCCAGCAGGCCGGTAATCAACGGCTTATTGCGCACATATTTATAGGTCAAGGTCAGTCCGGTCAGGGTTGAGCTGAAGAGTCCAAGCGCGACTACGAGAAAGAAAAGCCGCAACGGGAGCGGATGCCGGTGCGTGACCGGATCCTGGGCTGGGGAAGCGCCCAGAACAGCTGCTTTCGTACCCGCTGCTGTGAGCTTCGCCCCACTTCTTGTCGTCG
>CAXTUV010000328.1:1184-4264 GCA_964247445.1 uncultured Acidobacteriaceae bacterium
CTGCTTCTAATGCAGATGACCCAGCACCACCAGCCAGTGGGCCGGCTTGTAATCGGGGGGGTCGCGGTTGGTCTCGTGCAAGCCAAAGGTTTGCAGCGCACCCGTAAGCGCGAAAAAAAGAATAGCCGGCGTGATGAACACGCCGGTGTAGAGGTGAAGAAGGCGGAATACCTGAACGAGCCTGGGTGAGCGGGTCATCTGTGCCAGTGTAAGACTGCCGCCCGAGGGGTTTGGTTTACGGCAGCTCGATCAGCTCCAAGGTGTGGTCGCGCCGGCAGTGCAGAATCCGCAGCAGACCTTCTCGGTCGCGAAACACGAAAATTTCGCGGTGCCGCGTTTCCAGTTCCTTCACTGCTTCTTCCAGGCTCATGGGCCGCAGCGCGAATGCATCGATGGAACGCGTGACATGCGGCTCGGTTCCGTGATCCTCGAACGCGGGGGCTTTCTGCCCGTTGCCGTTCGCGTGCTGCACCGGCTCGGGCGCGATGTCTGGTTGCAGCCCGAGCACCTCGTCCAGCGGCGAATCCGGGGTGGAAAGTAGCGTCGTGCGCTTGAGTTTGCCGCCGCGCTCGAGCGCGGGCTCGACGACGGTCTTCTCGTCCTTGGGGCGACGGCTTTCGGTTTTTCGCTTTTCCTTAAAGCGGACTGCCTGAGCCTCGGCCTTTTCCAGCGCTTGGCGCAGCGCGCTCTCGATGCCGATCGTGGTCTCCGACAGGCCGACAATATCGTGCGCTTTTGTTTTCACGGTCACTTCGGCGGAGTGGCGGTTCTTCTCGGTCGTCACCACGACATGAGCGCTCGCGCCGCGACCCACCATCTTCTCGATCTGCTTAAAAAACGGCCCGGCCAGCTCGCGCATCGCATCGGTCACGCTCGCGTCATTGCGGCCTGTAAACTCAACATCCATCGCTGCTCCTTCCCCGGCCGGCGTGCTCAGGTACGAACACGCCGCTGGTGTGTGGATGGGATGCGCATATCCTCGCGATACTTTGCCACGGTGCGCCGGGTCACGTCGATGCCCTCGCGCTGCAACATTTCGGCGATGCGATCGTCCGTCAGCGGCTTGCGGACGTCTTCCTCGTCAATCAGCTTCTTCACGCGCCGTTTGAGCAGCATCAGAGGAGTTCCGGCGCCTTCCGGGCCGTTGACGCCTTCCGAAAAGAAAAACCGTAGTTCAAATACACCCTGGGGCGTGTGCGCGTATTTATTGGAGACCGCGCGTGAAACGGTCGATGGGTGGACGCCAATCTCCTCGGCCACGTCTTTGATCATCATGGGCTTCAAGCACTCGACGCCGTTTTCCAGGAACTCTCCTTGCCGGCGCACGATGGACTCGCAGGTGCGCAGGATGGTGTTTTTGCGCTGCTCGATATTGCGCATCAGCTGGAGCGCGGAGCGGTAGCGCTCCTTTACATAATCCTTCACCTCCTTGCCGGAATCGCCTTGACTAAGCAGCTTGCGGTACTCGCGATTCAAACGCAGGGTGGGCAGACTTTCGTCGTCCATCACCGCGACCCACCCGCCGTCCCGCTTCACAAACTGCACATCGGGCTCAATCAAGCGGGCGTCAGGGGGTTGGAAGCGGCGGCCTGGGCGCGGGTCGAGCGTGCGAATGAACTCAAGTGCCTGCGCCACTTCTTCGGGCGAGGCCTGCGCGGCCCGGCTCAGCTCGCGCGGATCGCGCTTGCCGAGCAGGGGCAGGCAGCTGTCCACAATGCGATGTGCGGTCGCCAGGAGCGCGGCTCGAGGCGGCGAAGCACCGGCGTCCAAGCTCCGGCGCAGCCCTTCGATTTGGAGCAGGAGGCACTGGCGAAGATCGGCGGCAGCGATGCCCGGCGGATCAAGCCGTCGCACAATCGCGAGCGCCTCGGCGAGCAGCGACTCGGCATCCAGGGCGGGTTCAGCGAGTGGCAGCCGAGCCAACTCGCGAAGAAATCCCTCCTGCAGCTCGCCGTTTTCGGTCGAGCAGTAACCGTCCTCGTCCAGGTTGCCGAGCACATATTCAACCGCGCCGCGAAGCAGCGGGGGCAGCGCGAGTGCACCCACCTGCCATTGCAGGTGGTCGGTGAGCGAATCGGGGGTCGAAAGGTAGTTCTCGATCGATGGCTTCTCGGTCAGCTCGAAGCTTTGCGGAGTGCGGAAGCCTGGGTCCAGATACTCCTGAAAGTAGGACCCGAAGTCGATCTCCTCGAATGGGTCGGACTGCTTCGGGGTTTCCGCGGGCAGCTCGCGGTCGGCCTCGCGCGCGGCGACGTGGTCCAGCATCGGCACTGCTTCGTCGAGCTCCTCCAACACGGGATTTTCCGTGATCTCGGTTTGGATCATGTCCTTGAGCTCAATTTTGTTGAGCGCCAGGACCGAGACCATCTGCATGAGGCCCGGCGTGAGGATTTGCCGTTGGGCGACGCGCAGATTGAGTTTGGGTTGGAGAGAGACCATGGGTTGCCGGTGCGTCGAGTGTACCCGGGAAGCGGGGCGAAAGAGCAAGCGGTTCCGCACTTCTGTAACGTGCGGGGTGGGACTGCCGCTCCGCTGGGGTACGGTGGAACGGGAGGACGAGTTCCATGCCGAATGACCTGCGGCCGCGCGTCCTGCTTGCCGCGCTGTATTCGGCGATGTTCGGGATCGTTGCGAGCGCCCTTCTCGCAGCGCGCGGTTTTCCCTTGGACGATTCTTATATCTATCAAACCCTCGCGCGCTATCTGGCGCTCCACGGATCCGCCCCCTCCCCGTATGTACCGGGACAACCGCTCGCGGGAGCGACAAGCCTCCTCTAGCTGTTGCTGCAAGCCGGCTTCCATCGAGTGCTGCCCAGCGTTGATCCGGTAGTTCTGAATGCCGGCCTCAGCTGGATCCTCCTTTTGCTGATCGGGCAGATGCTGTGGACGGTGGGTGCCGATGCCGGCACGGTGGAACGGAGGTGGCTGCTTGCCGCGACCCCTGCCCTTTGCGGCAACCTCCTTTGGCTGGGAATGATCGGCATGGAGCATCTGCTGTTTCTCCTTCTTTCCCTTGCATGCATCGACTTATGGTTTCGCAAGGGCGGTGTGCGTGCGGTCGCGTGCGGATTGCTTGCCGGC
>CAXTUV010000329.1:0-4256 GCA_964247445.1 uncultured Acidobacteriaceae bacterium
ATGTGTTATTGAAGATATCGCTTTCATAAAAGATGCCGATCCCACCCCGAACAGACGTTTTGTGATTACCCGGGCTGAAAACAAAGCCTCCCTGCGGTCCAAAGTTTCCGTAGGGTTGGTGCGTTCTAACGCCCAACCCCGCCTGATACTGGTAGAAGAGACGTGTATATACCGTGCAACCCGGAAACTGTAGCGCCGGTGCCAAGCTCGAGCAGAGAGGTGTAGGCAGGTCCTGATTTGCGCGGTCTGTATCAACGCTCCAGCGCAGGCCCGCAACCCCTGTGAACGATGGAGAAATTCTCCAGGAGTCGGCCACGTAGGCAGCGCCGCGCCTGTCAAACTCTCCTCCGCCGGTAAGCCCGAAGCCGGGTATCTCTGTGAAAAGGCCGTTGCCATTGCCAAGGATGTAGAGAGATGCCGAGTAATCATTGACCGGGTCGCTGCCGCTGTGGCCCGCGATCAGATTTGCGGGCCCGAATAGGGTAAAGAGAGAGGGTCCATAGAAGGACGCAAAACCGCCGCCAAGGATACGGTTAAAACTCGCTCCGAACTTGACGGTGTGCGCACCCCTGGTCCAGGTACCGTCATATCGAATCTGCTTGTCGGATTGATAGGTGCCTTGCGGAGCTAGGAAGTTCGGGCCGCCATAGAAGTTGTCGGAGCTGTCGGACAGCGTGACCGGACCTGGGTCGACGCCGGTGGAAGCTAAAATTGAAGCCTGCGGGTTATAGATGGAGCTTACACCGCCGGTACCGTCTGTTAGTAAGTTGTGGAACTTCTCATACCCGCCGCCGAACGAGTGCGTGAAATGGCCGGTCACGAAATCCGCTCCGCCGACGATCGCCGGAACATTGTTTCGCGACTGATACAGTGAGTAAAGGTTCGCGAAGTTGGAGACCGACGAGTTCACATCGTAAGCACCGCGAACAAATAGGTGCATCCCGTGCGGAGCATTATAGTCCAGGCGAATGGTGCTGTATGTCTCGCGGAACGGAGCGGGAATGAACGGGAAGGCACTTTGAATGGGAGCGAAGGTCGGACTTGTCGTCGCCGACCCTTGCACGTCCTGCTTGATGCGCTCGGAATTGCCGAAAAAGAACAGCTTGTCCTTGATGATCGGACCGCCGACGGACCCGCCGAATTGGTTGCGCTGAAAAGGTGCATTGAAGCCGCCCGTGGTCGGCGCGAAGCCCGCGCGGAAATCCTGGAAGTCATAGAACGTCTCGCCATGGATTGCGTTCGTGCCCGAGCGAGTTGCCACCAGCACCTGCCCGGTCGAAGTCACCTCGCCAGACACGTCCTGCGTAGATTGATTAAGCTGAAATTCGTCGACCGCTCCCTCATCTACGTTCAGAATGGTCGTGCCGACTGTCTCATCCGTGATGTCTTGACCGTCGAGCAAAATACGGGTTGTCCGGCCCGAGACGCCGTCTACAGAAATTGCCGAGTAGCCCGCCTTAGTCGGGTCGAAAGTTTCGCCGCTCTGGAGAATGACACCGGGCTGGAGCTGGGCAATGTCGAGGAAGTTGCGCCCGTTAATCGGCAGCGAGGCAATCTGCTCGCGCGTGATCACGTCGGAAACGCCCGGCTGGTCGGTGTTGACCTGAATTTGCCCGGCGCTTACCTCAACAGTTTCGCCCGAAGAGCCAACTTGCAGCTTGAAGCTGCCGTCGGTAGCGGTTCCCGTGCGCACCACGGTTTTTACGTCGAGCTTTTCAAAACCGTTGAGGCTTACATCGACCGAGTAGCTGCCGGGGTTAAGCGGCCCAACACTGTAGAAGCCTGCAGAGTCGGTCTTCACTGTTCGCGCAGCAGCTGTATCGTTACTCTTGATCACAACGGTCGCACCGGCCATCACTGCGCCGCTCGGGTCCGTAATTGTCCCTTGGATCGATCCGCCGTTTACGGAAGTCGCCTGCGCGTGCAGCGCGGGCGTGGCGACGGCTGTGGCGAATAGGAGAGACCCGGCGAAGGCCGCCGCGCTCGTTATCCTTTTGAAGTTGCTTCCGCTCAAACGCGAAATGTACCGGCGGGAAAAAGACTGCATCGAAACTCCTCAGTGTGGTCTTACCTGTTGCGCTCCTTGCATGTCAGTGGCCAAACACACGCGGCTTCATTCACAGCGGGTTGCGCACGTGGAACCTGCTGACCGGAAAGCTGCGGCCTCCCGGAATCCGTAGCTCCCTCCGTCATGCCGGGAATAAGAATTGCTTATGGCGGCGTGGGCGTGGTTTGGCCTGACTGAAGCACAATGGGTCCATGAATACTGAAAAAGTCCAGATCCATACGCCCGATGCCCCTGCCGCTATCGGTCCTTATTCGCAGGCCGTAGCCGCCGGCCCTTGGATATTTACCTCCGGCCAGGTGGGGCTCGTTCCCGGTACGGGCAAGTTGGTCAACGGCGATTTAGAGGCGGAAGCCGAACAGGCGCTCCAAAATTTGCGGGCTGTCCTGGAGGCGGCTGGATGCGGGTTCGCGCAGGTGGTCAAGACTACGGTATTTCTCGCGGACATGGCCATGTTCACGCGCGTCAATGCCATATACGAGCGCGTCTTTGCGTCCGAGGGAGTGCCGTTTCCCGCTCGGTCCACCGTGCAGGCGGCTCGGCTGCCGCTCGACGCGCGGGTGGAAATCGAGGCGATCGCATTGCGCCGGCTCTGATACTTCCCAAGCAAACTGTCATCTAAGTTAAGAAAGGAGTTCGAAAGCATGGCAACGCCGACAAGCACTCCCGCTCCCATCCAGCGCACCGACGAGGAATGGCGCAAGCTGTTGACGCCGGAACAGTTCCAGATTGCCCGGCAGAAGGGGACTGAGCCCGCCTTTACCGGCGCACTCTATAAAAACACCGCCGCCGGCACTTACAATTGCGTCGGCTGCGGAGTACCCCTGTTCCGCTCAGACGAGAAGTACGAATCCGGTAGTGGTTGGCCCTCATTTTGGGAGCCGGTCTCCCCCGAGGCGGTAGCCAGCCACGAGGACCGCAGTTATGGAATGCGGCGCATCGAGGTCACCTGTGCCCAGTGCGGCTCGCATCTCGGGCACGTCTTCCCGGATGGACCCAAGCCGACCGGCCTGCGCTACTGCATCAACTCGGCATCGCTTCAGTTCGAGGCTAAATAAAAAAGCCCCGCGGCTTGTACCTGCGGGGCTTTTTCTTGATAAACCGGTTAGGCTTTGACGACCTTACCGCCCTTAATGCAAGAGGTGCACACACGCAAACGCCGTGCCCCTGCGCCCACCTTGGCCTTAACCGGCCGCAGATTGACGTTCCAGCGCCGCCTGGACACATTGTGCGCGTGCGAAATGTTATTGCCGAACCGCGGCCCTTTGCCGCAAATCGCGCAAATTTGCGCCATGGGTAGACTCCTGATCGAGCGATGACGCTCAGATAATTATGGTGCGCCTTTTGCCCCATCCGGAGCCGCGCGCCAGCACTCATCATACCAGCGCGCTCCTCGCTCGGCTATCCCGACGGCAGCCCCTACCGCGCCCCGACCGGCTTTTCTTCCTGCGCGCCCATCTCCTGCAACCGCTTGGCCAGCAGTTGCTCCAGGTTCTCGAGCGCTTCGGAGAAGCCTTCGATGCCTTCCTTCAGCTTGTCATGCGCCATGCGGTCTTCCGCGTGCATACGCTCAAAGGTTTGCTCGTCCACGTTGATCTTCTCGACCTGCATGTCCTTTGTATGCGCCGGGTCCAGCTTGCGCGGCAACTCGCCTTCGGTGGAGTCAAGCTCGCCCAGCAGCTTGGGCGAAATCGTCAGCAGATCGCAGCCGGCAAGCTCGGTAATCTCCCCGGTGTTGCGGAAGCTCGCGCCCATGACCTGTGTCTTGTACCCGAATTTCTTATAGTAGTTGTATATCTTTGTCACCGACTGCACGCCCGGATCGTCCGCACCCTGATAATCCTTGCCGGTGTCCTTCTTGTACCAATCGAGGATGCGCCCCACAAATGGGGAAACAAGGGTGACCTTGGCTTCCGCGCAGGCGACCGCCTGATCAATGCCGAAAAGACGCGTCAGGTTGCAGGGAATGCCTGCCTGCTCAAGCTGCTCGGCGGACTTGATCCCCGGCCATGTAGAAGCAATTTTGATCAGGACACGCTCGCGGCTGATGCCCGAATCCTCGTACATCTTGATGATGGAGTGCGCTTGGTCCAGCGTCTTCTCGGTGTCAAAGCTGAGGCGCGCGTCGACCTCGGTCGAAACCCGCCCAGGGATGATCGCTAGGATTTTCTTCCCGAACGCGACCGCCAAC
>CAXTUV010000330.1:0-4251 GCA_964247445.1 uncultured Acidobacteriaceae bacterium
GCCCCGCGCCGCTCGCCATGGTGCGCAGCGGCGGCACCGCTGTCGGCGTCAGCGGGATCGAGCAGGTGGTGCCGTTCGACATGGAGCTGTTTGAGTGGGACAAGGTATACCTGAACCCCCTTTACGGCGGCTGCCGGCCTCAGCGCGATTTCCCTTTGCTGCTCAACCTGTACCGCGCGGGCAAGCTGCCGCTCGATGAGCTGATCACCCGCCGCTACTCGCTCGACGGCTTGAAGCAGGCATTCGCCGATATGCGTGCCGGGCGCAACGCCAAGGGAGTGCTGCTGTTTGACTGAGTGCTTCCGCACCGTTGAGCTGTCGGACCCGGCGTATGAGCGCGACGGCCTGCGGCTTGCCACCGTGAAAAGCCGCGCTTTGGGCCGCCGGGCGGATGTGTCCTTCTGGGTGCCCGGTGCCGGACGGATCGGTACGCTGCTCATTCTTTTGCACGGCGTGTACGGCAGCCATTGGGTGTGGGCGCTCAAGGCCGGGGCGCATCGCACCGCGCAGCGCCTGCTCACGGAGGGTGCGATGGCCCCCATGGTGCTTGCCATGCCGAGCGACGGCTTGGAGCGCGACGGCAGCGGCTATCTTGCGTGGCTCTCCGGCCAAGGCGGCGATTTAGAGAGCTTTCTCCTGGACGAGCTGCCGGAGCTCGCGCGCATGGCCGCCCCCGCGCTTGCTCCGGATGCGAAGCTCGCGATCGCCGGGCTCTCGATGGGCGGGTACGGCGCCCTTCGCCTCGGCGCGAAGTACCCCCACCGCTTTTGCGCCGTCAGCGCCCACTCGGCGATCACGGGCATCGACGATCTTCAATCCTTCGTTGAAGAGCCCTTGGCGGAGTACCTGGCCTGCGGCCCCCGCGAGGAGCTCGACGCGCTGTTCTGGATGCGCCGCCATTGCGACCGCTTGCCGCCTTTTCGGTTTGACTGCGGCTCGGCCGATGCCCTGATTGCGAGCAACCGGCGCCTGCACGAGGCACTGACACGCGAGGGCATCCCGCACGGCTACGCGGAGTACGCCGGCGGCCACGACTGGCCGTACTGGCGGGAGCACCTCGAAGACACCCTGCGTTTCATCGACCGGCACCGCCGCGGAGCCGCCCCTGCATGAACCTGTCCCGCCTGCTTCTCCTACTCGCGCTGCCGCTGTACGGGCAGCAGCCTGACGCTCCGGCCTCCATTCACATCGACCCCGGCCGCGTGCTCAACCACATCAGCCCGCGCATGGATGCCGCCTTTACCGAGATGATGGCGGAGGACGTGAAGCGCGGCCTAACCGCCGAGATGCTGCTTGATCGCTCGTTTGAGCAGCCGACCGACTACCTGGGCCTGCCCGCGCACTGGCGGCTTGAACCGGACGAGCGCAACGACAATGTCGGCGCAATCAAGTTCACGCAAACCGCCGAGGAAGCCTACCCGCGGGTGGACGCGGCGACGAAAGAGGCGAACCATGCGCTCCGCGTCACGCTGGCCCCCAACGACATCACGGATGCGCGCCGCGGGTTCGCGCAGGGCCGGCTTTCCGTGCGCGCCGGGCAGGTCTATCAGGGCTACTTTTGGGCAAAACTCCCTACCACTGACGGCTATACCGGCCGCGTCCGGGTGGCGCTCGAGCAGGACGTGACCGACGGTCAAACCTATGCCGACGCCATGGTTTCCGGCATCTCGGGCGATTGGCGGCGCTATGCGTTTACCCTGACGCCCTCCGCAACCGACCGCTTCGCGAAGCTCAGCTTGCTGTTCGACGGCCGCGGCACGCTGTTCCTCGACGAGCTTTCGCTCGAACCCGCCGACGCACGCGGCGAGGTGCGCCCGGACGCGGAAGGGATGATCGCGGAGCTCCATCCGTCGTTTCTGCGCTGGCCCGGCGGCAACGTCGCGCAGGACTACCACTGGCAGTGGGGCATCGGCCCGCGCGACCTCCGCCCGGTGTGGGTCAACCGCAGCTGGAGCAACGCGCCCGAGCCCGACGACCTGGGCACGGACGAATACCTCGCCATGTGCGAGCGCCTCCACATCGAGCCCAGCATCACCGTGAATGTGGACGGCGCGGGTGCCACCCCTGAGGAGGCCGCCGCTTGGGTCGAGTATGTAAACGGGCCGGCGTCCTCGAAGTATGGAGCCATGCGCGCCGCCAATGGGCACCCGGCCCCCTACGGCGTGCGCCAGTGGGAGCTGGGCAACGAGATCTTCGGCAACTGGGTGCGCGGCCACGTCACCGCGGAGCAGTACGCCGAGGCCGCCGTCCGCTATGCCCAGGCCATGCGCGCGGTCGATCCGGACCTTCGCTTCATCGCCGTGGGCGAAGGCATCTCACCGACCGCCGATGCCTGGAACAGCGCCGTGCTCCGCATCGCCGGCGCTGAGATTCAGTACCTCGCCGTGCACGACTACACCAAGGTCGCGGAAAATGCAGCGCAGCCTGACCCGCGCAGCGCCATGATGGCGCGCGCCGGCGCGTATGAAGCCGACTACCGGCACATCGGCGACCTGACCCATCAGCTCGCGCCCGGCCGCGACATCAAGCTCATCGTGAACGAGTGGAACCTGTTTTATGACGCCGCCACGATCCAGTCGATGGACGGGGCGGTCTACGCCTCGCGCATGCTGAACGGCTTCGAGCGGGACGGCGACATCGTCGAGGCGAACTCGATCTCCGACCTCCTGAACGGCTGGGTCGGCGGCATTATTCAAGCGAGCCGCGACCGCGTGTACGGCACGGCTGAGTTTTACGCTGTCGACCTGTATAGCCGCCACCTCGGCACGGACCGCCTCAATGCCGCGATCAGCTCTCCGGCGCTGCCCGGAGGCGTGCCGGCACTCGACGCGGTCGCCGCGCGCTCGTCGGACGGGTCGCGGCTCTTCCTCACGCTGTCCAACGCCGATGCCGCCCACCCGCTCGCACTGCGCATCGACATTGCCGGGATGCCCAAGCTGGGGACCGTCAGCAACGACCTGCTCGCCGCGCCGCGCGCGGGGGAACGCAACAGCTGAGAGCCTCCGCCCCAAGTGGTTCCGCGCACACAGCTGCTGCACTGCGCGCGCGCCTGCGAGGTCCATCTGCCGGCGGACTCCGTGGCTGCCTTTACCTTCGAGCTGAAACCGCCGGCTTGAGTGTGCGAAGCCGCCCTCCGCGGGTGAGATCTCGTACTTGCCCCCCGTCAGCGCGAGCGCCTAAGTTCCTCACGTTCCCGCAGGTTGGTTTTTACCCCAGGGTGAGGTGGTCGGGTGCGCAGGAATCCGATCAGATGGAAGCTTTGGTCGGTCGCGGCTGTTGTCGCACTAAGTGCGATGCGCGCGGGAGCGCAGGCGACGACCGCGACCTTGGTGGGCGCGGTCAACGACCCGACCGGTGCGGCGATCGCGAATGCGACGGTGGAGCTGACTGAGCAGGCGACGGGACTGAAGTACACGCACCCCACCAACGAGACCGGCAATTACGAGTTCACGTTTCTGCCGCCCGGCGTGTACACAGTGCGCGTTTCAGAAACGGGCTTTGAAAGCACGGTAACCAAGGACGTCCAGGTCACGGTGAACTCGACCGTGCGTGCGGACGTGGAGCTGAAAACGGGTAGCGCGAGCGAAACGGTGACGGTGACCGATCAAACGCCGGCGCTCCAAACCGACCGCGCGGACGTGAGCGCACAGATCGCGAGCAAGCAAATCGTGGACCTGCCGGTCGGCAACTCGCGCAACTTCCAGGCGCTTGAGTCGCTGGTGCCGGGGGTGAGCCCGCCCATTTACGACCACTCTTCGTTTTTCGACGCGCAAAACTCGCAGTCCTTCAACGTGAACGGGCAGGCGGAGACGGCGAACAACCTGCAGCTCGAAGGTATTGACGACAACGAGCGCACCGGCCTGCTGCAGGTGTATGTGCCGCCTGCCGCGGCGATCCAAACGGTCGACGTGGAAACGAGCAATTACGCGCCGGAGTTTGGGCGCTCCGCGGGCGCGGTGACGAACGTGATCCTGCGCTCGGGTGCGAACGACCTCCATGGTTCGGTGTACGAGTACAACGAGGTAAGCGCCTACAACGCGCGCAATTACTTCAACCGCACCGGGCAGTTTCCGCGGTTCACGAATAACTACAACGGGGCGACGGTGGGCGGCCCGGTGATCAAGAACCGGACCTTCTTCTTCGGCGACTTCCTCCAGTACCGCAATGCGCAGTCGCAGTTCAATCTGTTCACCATTCCCACGGCGGCATTCCGCGCGGGCGACTTGAGCGCGAGCACCACGCCCATCTATG
>CAXTUV010000331.1:0-4222 GCA_964247445.1 uncultured Acidobacteriaceae bacterium
GTGTAGGCCCCGCTACACCGTGGAGGAGTTGCTGGCAGAATCCGACCCGGACGCGCCACTCACGGAGGAAGAGCGTGAGTGGCTGGATGCGCCTCCAGTTGGGCGGGAGTTGATCTGAACTCGCCTCTGGAAGCACTCTTCAAAAGTTTAGAAAGACAGGCTCAGAAGTCACCCGCGTTGATGTAGGCTACCCGCGAATCTGAAATTGTAAGATCATATCTCTCCATGAATTCTGTCCACTTGTCGGGAGACTGATTGTAAGTATCACCCCAACGCGGAACAGCACGCGCGATAGCGTCAATCAGCGCACGCAAGTTGAAGTATTTCTCTCCATCGCCGCTCTTCGGCAGAAATCTAGGATTGTCGCCTACGTAGAAAATCAGCCTTGCTACTGTCCCTTTCAGTACCATTCTGGAATGTAGATTGGTCATATGTAAAATGCCGTTGCGAAACTCCCATAGCTCCTGAGAGGTGATCCCCAGTTCGGCCAAAACGGCATAAGCATCCAACCAGCGACGGAAAACATTGTTATCGTCTCCCAGGTCAATAAAAGCCACCGTGTCGATAAAAGACATGAGAAGCTTGGCGGCAGAAACGTAGTGGCGGTTATTAAAAGCAGCTTTATCGCTTTAAAATAGTCATCGTCGAGGAGGCGAGCTAGATCAAAACCTCCTTCTACTTGGTATTCCATCAAATAGTCCACCATCCTGCCGGGTTGCTCATATGGAGAGCCTTGCAAATCGTCCGTCCTTAAAGGTGCTAGAGCTAGCTGCGTTAAGAAATGAACCGTGCCGTTAACCACGGGTGTGATTACAACGAGAGGATTTCTTTGAGCTTCGAGCTCCTGAAAGAGTGATTTGAAAATCTCAAGCTGCCGTCCAAGCCGCATCAATGCTTCATAGTTTCGCCACGTTATGACGATGCTGGGCTGAATGCGATTTGCTGTTTGGTGATCCTGCTGAACGCGGGCTTGTAAAAATGATAGCTTTTCTGAATCTGTTCCTTCAAGTATATGTGGCATAATTCCGATCTCGGTGATAGATGATTGACTTATGTAAAGAAACAAGTTGTAAGCGGTTTCTGTCACGCAGTCACCCTTCCTGTGCTTAACCTTATTACAAGGCATAAATATTTCATCACTAAAAGTAAAAGGCCACCCTCGCGGGTGGCCTTTTCTCATTGCGGATGCGGATGACTAATCCCCAGCCACGGTCTCCTCTTCCCGAACCTCGACCGGCGCAATCGCCGGCTTCGGCGCGGGCGCGGGCATAATTGACCCGATCGAGATCAGCCCCGGCTCCACCGGCTTCTCGCCCAGCACCTGCTCGCGGTAGAGCTTCGCCATCCGCGCATTTTCCGCGTCCTGCTTCAGCTTCGCGTCGCGGGCGCGCATTTTCTCCTCGCGCGAGTTCTTCGCAATGCCCGACTTCTCGAAGGTGTCGTTTGCCGCCGAGTCCACGTGCGCCTGGTTCAGCGCCAGCGTGTGCTGGGCGTCGCCCATGCCGACCTTCTTGCCGCCCGCGAAGATCTCGTGCCTCCCATGCTCCTCGTACCACTTGGTCAGGGTTGAGGTCATGTGCATTTTCTCAATGATGTTGCGCCAGCCCACGCCCGTGTTGTACGCGCAGAAGCTGATCTCACCTTCCTGCGTCGCGTACGGAATGATGCACTGCTCGGTGCGGCGGAAGTCGTAGTTGAACAGGTCTTGGAACCACATGCCCGCGATGAACAGGAAATTCCAGCGATCGTTGCGGCGCTGCTCGATATCGGCCATGGTGCGGTCCGCCGTGACCTTGCCGTACTTGCGGCCGGTTGCGCCGAAGCACTTGTCGAATTTCTGAAGCAGGTCGAGGATGCGGAAGTGCGTCGGCGACTTGCGCGGGTCATAGTTACGGAGCAGCGCCAGTGTCACGCCCACGATCGAAAGGAACTTGCCGCGCGCCGCGTCGTTGATTTTGGCGACGTCCTTGGCAAGCCGGTCGGCGTTCAGGAACGCCGTGACCGGGACGGCTTCCTTGGTTTCCTTGTCGATCATCAGTGCCATGCCGATGCCGCAGTTCGGGTGGCAGCCGCAGGAGAGCTGGCCCCAGTCGTGGTTGGGCCCGTGCACCAGGTCGGCCCAGTCGGAGAAGGTCGACATGAAGGAGATCGGGAACCAGTCGCGGGTCGGCTCGCCGAGGCCGGTCTGGTCCTTCACGTCATGCGCCATGTGCGAGAGCGTGTACCGCTGCGCCTCGCGCCGCTCGTCGGAGACTGCCTCGTCGCGGCCCGTGAACGACACCGGCTGGAACGAGATAAAGTTGATCCGCTTCGGGTTGTCGAGCGCGAACTGGATGATCCGGCCGACCTGCTCGTTATTGATGCCGTTGATGATCGTCGTCACCGGTACGATGTCCACGCCTGCTTCGTGCAGGTTGTGGATGGCTTGGAGCTTGACGTCGAACAGGTTGCCGACTTTGCGATGCGAGTTGGCGGCGTTGCCGATGCCGTCGAATTGGAGGTATGCGTAGCGCAGCCCGGCCTCGCCCGCGGCGCGGCACAGCTCCTTCGACTTCGCGAACTCAATGCCGTTAGTCGCGGCCTGGACGGAGTTGTAGCCGACCTTGCGGGCGTACGCGACCGCGTCGAGGAAGTATGGCGACAACGTCGGCTCGCCGCCCGAGAACTGGACCGACATCTGCCGGCGCGGCTTGATGGTGATCGCGTTGTCGAGCATGGTCTTGATCTCGTCCCAGGTCAGCTCGTGAACGAACCCAACCTGATTGGCGTCCATGAAGCACGGGTCGCACATCATGTTGCAGCGGTTGGTCAGGTCAATGGTCAGCACAGAGCCGCGGCCGTGCGTGACGGTGGACGTTCCGTGATTGTGTAGGCCCTCGTCATTGTGCGCCTTAATGTCGCGGCCCGGAAAGACCTCTTCCAAGTGGCGGAAGAACTCAGTATCGATCGACATCACATCTTCAAAGTGGCCGTGCTTGGGGCAGTCCTTCACCATCAGGATCTTGCCGTCGCGCTCGACGATCTGCGCTTTGATCTCACCGACTTTCTCATTCAGCAGGATCTCGTGCGGCAGCTTGCCGTCGACGATCTGCTGGCGAATTTCAGGCACGCACTTGGGGCAGAGCGAGTCGGTTGTACGCGGCCAGCCGAGCGGCGGCTTTTCCTTCTGGTAGCTCTTCAGCAGCGGCTTGTCCGACCACTTGGGCGTGAACGAGGCGTTCGGCTTGATGCTGTTCAGCTTCTCAAAGACGGACCATGCGCCCTGGGCGGCAATGGTCAGGGTGCGCTCTGCATATTTAGCGGCTGTCGGCATAGATCGGGGCTGCTCCTATCAGTACGGCTCAAAGTGGGTCGCGGGAGCCGGGCTCGCTCCGCCTGCCCTGGGAATTGAGCAGGACGACCTTTCATCAGTCTGTAAAGAATACCGTCCGATAGCGCGAAAGGGGTACATGCGCGAAGCGAACGGCAACTTGGCGCGCCTGAGTGGGAGTACTTGCGGGTTGAACGGCTCAGCGGGCCTGGTGAAACAGTTTCCGTTTCACGTCGGGGAAGAACTCGTACACGAAGTCCACGGCCGCCAGTTGCGAAAGCGAGATGCCCCAGGTTCGGAACACCACATCCGCCCCGATGCTGGCCTGCGGGTAGTAGGTTTGGGTCAGCGCCGCGGTGAGGCCGCGCCCGAGCACGTCGCTGAAGTTGAAGCCCCGGCCGCCGTTGTCGCGCTGGTCCACGACGACCCGGCTGACCGAGTAAAGCCCGCGCCCGGGGTAGCTGCCGAGCGCTTTGCGGTAGTAGCGCGGGTCCTCGTGAAAGATGATCGGCAGCAGGGCGTCCGAGAAAACGCGCGTGCTGGTCAGCCGCAGCCCGGCGGCGCCCACGCGCTCGCCGAAGCCGGCGCCGTTGATGCCGAAGTGCGGGTCGTTGTCGCGCAGCACGCCGTACTCGCCGGAATACAGCAGCAGGAGCGGGGTGGTCAGCCGGTAGGTTTCGTGGAGCGGGAACAGGAGCTTTTGCCGCGCGGTGAGCGCGGGGATTTTTTCCCCCGGCTCCACCACCGGGGACCAGCGCCGCTTGGCCACCTCCTTGGCCGTGGGCGGCCGGGTCGCGGGCACGCTCACGTGCCCCTGCGGCTCGGGCGCGGCGGGCAGATCAAGCGCGCCCGAGCCCGGAACGGGCGCAAACGCGCAGAAAAGAAGAGCCTGGCCGAAAAGCATCGTCATGT